>JAJRTA010000088.1 GCA_024278515.1 Candidatus Zixiibacteriota bacterium | reverse complement strand
TGTCTATGACGCTTCACCGGTTATCTGCTGGACCGATGCTACCGACACGGTTCGCTGTAACTGGTCGATCTTCGGCCAGGGTTACCAGAACGACAACGGGTTCTTCCCGCTGAGCGGCGAGGATTACGGTCTGGGATCATACGAATTATATAGATCCGGTTTTGTTACCCGTGACACCGGTATCATGGTAGAAAAAACCTGGCTCGCGCCTTATGATGGTTACGGCGAATGTAAGTTCCTGATCCAGCGGTTGAAGATTTATGCGGTGGACAACTATACGCATTACGGTTTGACATTTGCAGAGATTGTCGACTGGGATATCCCGTCCGACTCCGCTTCCCGTAACCGTTCCGGTTTTGACGCCGGTCTGAAGCTCATGTATCAACAGGGTTCCGAGTACGATGACGATCCTCAGGAGTGCATGGATAACTCTGACCGTTTTGGAGGTATCGCCCTGCTGGAGATCCTGGAAATAAGCGGCGCAGATACGACAAGGATTGTTGATCCATACGGAGCTTTCTCGGCCAGCAACAGCCGATGGGTCTATCCCGCCGGTGGTATTGTACCGGCGGAATTCGACAGCCTGATGACGGCCCGCAGCGGTTATGTCGTTTCCGACTCGGTCGATACCGATCTCTTTTCTGTGGTAACTTATCTGAATAACTATACCCTGAACCCATCGGATACAATTGTAATAGTTACTCTTGCAGCTACATCCAATTCAGGTTTTAATAATTTTAAATCATCCGTTACCGCCGGCAGTGAATGGTATTGTAACAATGTAAGTTCTGATTCCTGCGGCAATAATACCTGCAGTACAATCTGCGGCGATGTGGACTATGACGGCAGTCTGACCGTCACAGATGTGGCCTACGGTCTTCAATACCTGTACTTTGGCGCTCCCGAACCGTACTGCCTGGAATATGCCGATACCGACGGTCACGAGATGTTTTCAATGATGGATATCGCCGTGTTGCTTCAAGTACTGTTCAATGGAGGAACGGCGGAATGCCCACCGACCCAGCCGGCTTATGGTGAAGTCGGGACGAATTCCATCTTCCTGCATACTTTTGAGAGCTCTTATCCCTCTGATGAATACTTCGCGCCCGGAGATTCCACTTATACCGTACATGTGCACCTGACCACCGACCGCAGCTTGTATGCTGTCTCTCTACCGTTCAGCATCAGGATCGGCGATGAAATCCCGCAAATAGAATCAGTATCATTGTCTGCGGGCAACTATAATACCGACTACGTGACAACGATAGTTGACGACGCGAACGGCATCGTTTGTATCTCCGGTTTTATACCAGATGACAGTATCACTCCCGGGACACAGGAAATTGCTACCATAGAACTGTCTGCTCCCACTCAGGACAGCGCGTGGCGTCCCATACTGGTCACCTGGCATTCTCTGCCACCGGGTCAGAACGGCAGAAACACACACTATCCGTTCGTGGTAGAACCTTCGGGCGCGTCCTGGCGACCGTCTATCTACCGGTTGCCCTGTATACAACCGCTCAGGGGTGATGTGGATTACAAAGGTGATGGAAACAACATTGCGGATCTGGTATACATGGTTGATTACATGTTCAATGGGGGAACTCTCCCGCGTTGTTTTGAAGAAGCTGATGTGGCGTTGGATACTACGATGCAGCTTGATATCAGCGACCTTGTATATCTTGTCGATTACATGTTCAACGGTGGTCCGCCCCTGCCACCCTGCCCGCCCGAATGATGAGTCGATGATGTGACGATGTAAACAGCTTCCGCTTGTCTGTTTACGACAGTTTTTGTTTCTTGCTGTTTTCCTGGTGTGATTAGCAAGTTATCGCGTTTGACATGAAGGAATTCGGCAATGAAAATACTGGCGCTTGAGCCGTACTATGGCGGCAGTCATCAGATGTTTCTTGACGGCTGGATCAGCCACAGCCGCCATGAGTGTACACTGCTCAGCTTACCGGCCAGTCACTGGAAATGGCGGATGCGGCACGCTGCGGTCACCTTCGCCCGGCAGGTTGAGACACGACTGAGCAAAGGCGAAACATGGGATGTTTTGTTCTGCTCCGACATGCTCAATCTGGCCGAGTTCAAAGGGCTGGCCGCGGCGTCGGTCAGCAGATTGCCGACTGTGGTCTATTTCCATGAAAATCAGCTCACCTACCCAGACCGCTATCGTAACGAACGTGACCATCACTTCGCGATCACCAATTTCACCAGTTGTCTGGCGGCCGATGCTGTCTGGTTCAACTCGAAGTTCCATCGCACGCAGTTTCTGAATGCCTTACCTGAGTTCCTGCGCCGGATGCCGGACAACCAGCCGCTTAAGGAAGCTGTGTCGATTGAATCCAAGACCTCAGTACACTACCCGGGAATCAACAATATACCTGATGAGCCGAAGCAGAACACCGGCCCGCTTCGCATCCTGTGGGCGGCGCGCTGGGAACACGACAAAGGCCCGGAGCTTTTCTTCGAGGCGATGCGACAGTTGAAGGAGCAAAAAGTCAGCTTCAGTCTGAATATAATCGGCGAACAGTTCCGGGAGACCCCGGAAGTCTTTCATCGCGCCAGAGATGAGTTCTCCCAGGAAATTATCCGCTGGGGTTGGCGGGAGTCACGTGAAGACTATATCAGGACGCTGCATGACTCGGATGTCATAGTGTCCACCGCCGGCCATGAGTTTTTCGGCATCAGTGTGGTTGAGGCTATCGCCGCCGGTGTCATTCCCTTGTTGCCAAACCGCCTTGCCTATCCCGAAATTCTCGAACCTGAAACATATCCCGAACGGCGGGTACACTTTTATGACGGCAGTATTGAGCAACTGGTGTCCCGATTACACGATCTGTCCCGTACCCGTCGTCACAGCAACCTGCGACCACTAGCTGAACGATTCTTCTGGACTAACGTTGTCGGTGATATGGATGAAGCTATGGATAAAATTGCCAGGAAACGTTGAACCGGCCTACCCTGCCTGTCTGATCCTCTTCCGCAGCATTGCTCGGGTCGAAAGGACCAAAACATAGGCCAGCCCAGCGATCAGAATAATAGTAGCTCCCGCCGGCAGATCAAACTGATAACTGACAGCCAGCCCGACGACAACAAAGAATAATACGATTACTGAGGAAAGGACCATCATCTGCCGCAGGGTTCTGGTGAAACATCCGGCGACCGCGGCTGGGAGTGTCAGAAGCGCGATAACCATTACCACACCCACCGCTGTAACCAGCACGACAACAGTGAGCGCCGTCAGACAGAGGAGTAGCATGTAGTACCAGTCGACACTAAGCCCTCGCACACGCGCAAAGTCGGGATCAAAGCAGACGGCAACAAAACGATGATAAAACAGGAAAACTGTCCCGACTATCAACAAATCAAGCATGACAAGGACGATCAGGTCACTGCCTGACACCATCAGGATATTCCCGAACAGGTAACTCATCAGTTCCTGGTTGTATCCGGGTGTCAGTGCAATGAACAGCACCCCGACCGCCATCCCGACCGCCCAGATCGCCCCTGTTACGGTATCTTCACGCTGCTGTATCCGCATCGTCACCCAGCCGATGATAACTGCGGCTAACAGGGCAGCGACGACAGCTCCGTACAGCGGCTTCATACCGGTCCAGTGGTGCACCGTGATCAGGTACCCGGCTATCCCCAGCCCACCGAGCACGCTGTGCGATATCCCACCGGCCACATAAGTGATCCGACGAGTCACAACAAAACTGCCGATTATTCCGCAGGCTATCGCAGCCAGCAGACCGGCCAGCAGACCGTTCCGCATAAACGAATACTCTATTACCGCCTGAAAAAAATCAAGCACCGGGTTCCCCTCTTTCGAAATGCTGATCGTGACGGACAATTCTTATATCATGACCGTGATACCACTCACCCATCAGTTCGGCGCTCACTTCTCCGGTAGGATGAATCTCCAGTCTCCGGTTAACACAGATTACCTGTTTGACAAAACGGCTGACAAAAGCAGGATCATGCGACACCATCACTACCGTCATAGTTCCATGCAACCGCTCCAGCAACCGGTAAAATTCGCGTTGAAGAACCTGATCGATATTAGCGGTCGGTTCATCGAGAATAAGCAGCGACGGTTCGCAGGCCAGCGCACGCGCGATGAACATCCGTCGCTGTTGCCCACCCGATAATTCCGAGAACAGCAGATTCGACTGGTCGACCAGGTCTACCTGTTCCAGCACCCGACTGACCGCCCGTCTGTCCTCAGTGCTATACCCGCCCCAACTGCTGTTACCGAGTCGCCCCATCATAACAACGTCGTGAACTGTTACCGGGAAATCCCGGTCCAGTGATATCTGCTGTGGCATATATCCTACTCGCCGCCTGGACAAACGCGGAGCCCGACCAAACAGCTCAACCCGGCCCGAGTCGGGAGTCAACAGCCCCAGCATAAGTTTCAGCAGGGTCGTCTTGCCGCCGCCGTTGGGGCCGACAACCCAGACGAATTCATTGGGCCCGACCTCCAGATTAACATTTTCCAGAATCAGCTTGTTACCGTAGGCGAACGAAACATTCTTCAGATATATTGCTGAATCGCTCATCGAACGCCCTCGTCGCTGTCTGTTTCAACTACGATACTGCTGTCCCCGAGAGTACACGCGAGTAATTCCGCCATCCTCTTCATATTATCGATATAATTACAGGCCAGAGGATCCATTACAACCAACGGCACCCCCAGTTCTCCGGCAATCGTATTAGCAGCATCGCGGGAAAACTGCGGCTGGACAAATATAGCGCGGGCATCGTGCTCTCTGGCCAGCTTGATATAATTCTGCAATTGCCTAGCGCCGGGTTCCTTGCCGGCAACTTCGATCGGAACCTGGGTCAACCCGTAGGCCTCGGCAAACTGTCCATAGGCCGGATGGTACACGAAAAAAGTCGACTCCTTAACATTTGCAAGCCGCGCCCGGATATACATATCGAGAGTGTCAAGCTCGTGACTGAATCCTGACCGGTTGGCTTCGAACAAGTCACTGTGGCCAGGATCGACCCGCGACAACTCATCACTGATTTTTGCAGCCATTCGTTTAACATTAACCGGGTTCAACCAGACATGTGGCGCGTTTTCGTGAGCGTGACTATCGCTGATGTCGAGAAAACCTGCCGGTGGTTCTGACTGCTGGAACAAGTTGAGGTCGACAATATTTATTTGCGATTCTTGATCGTACAGTTTCGACAGAAGATGTTTTTCGAACGGCACCCCGATCGTAAAGTAAAGCCGCGCCGACTGGAGTATTTTGACAGTCTTTGGCGAAGGGTCAAATATGGCAGGCGACTGACCCGGCTCAAGCAACGTGGTGATATTCACCATATCACCACCTATCCGTTTTACAAAATATGCCTGCGGCGGGATACTGACGACAACATCGATAGCCCCCGAAAAGTCCTCCGACTTCACCGACAGACCAACCCGGGCAACCATCAAACAAGCTGCCAGAATCAGCCTGAAACCTGTCGCAAGGCGTGTCACTTCCTCCCCCTCGTTTGATGCACCGATCTCCTTCGTGTGCTGTTGTCACACACAAGATGGAACTCGTGACACTGGCGGCATTCTTCAATTGTGTGTTCCTGCGCGAATTTGTCCCAGTGAACTTTTTGCTGTGGCGACAACACACCGGTTCCCTTACAAAGGGGACACGAACTGTCAAGCGCCGCCACCACCGCGTTGCGAATGAAATCCGAACGATTGGGAATACCTTCAAGCGCTTCTCGCAACGACTCATGGACCTTGAAGCTGATCACTTCTGATTTATGCGCCGTACCCATTTTTCACCTCTCATTATTATCCGGCTTACCCGGACATTACTCAAACGACCGGCCAAGGTTTGTTTCCTCTTTACCTTAGTATTACTTTGTAATACCTGCTTGTCAAGCGTTTGTTTGGAACATGAACGGCCCGGGGCCTTGACAGCAGATATCTTCAGTGGTATTCTGAGTTGTTATGTACCGTTCAACAACGATAAGCCTTGTTCTACTCTGCCTGCTGGTATCTGCCCCTGTTACAACGGCGGCGGAAATACGACATCCTGCTGTGGCCGGTACATTTTATCCCTCCGACAGCAGCGACCTTGCAACCATGGTGCAAAGTTATCTGGATGACGTTTCGAACCTGCCGGAAATCAAGGGTGACCTGGTCGCATTGATAGTTCCCCACGCCGGACTTGTATATTCCGGAAGTATAGCTGCGTACGGATATAAGCTGCTTGAGAAAACTGAAGCGACCCGACTGATCCTGTGCGGCCCCTCACATCGATATCCGTTCGAGGGGATATCGGTTTACGGACCGGGGATACAATGGAAGACACCACTGGGGACGGTATCCTGCGACGATGAATTGTGCGAACAGTTTCTCGAACAAAAAGGCGTCCGGTTGATCCCGCAGGCGCACACCAAAGAACACAGCCTTGAAGTCCAGTTGCCGTATATCCAGACAGTCCTCCCTCAGGCCGGAATAGTACCGCTCGTAATCGGACAACAGGACCGGCAGGGGATCGGAAAACTGACCAGCGCTCTCGATAATGTTGCCTTCAGCGAACCGGTTGTATTGATCGCTTCCACGGACTGGCAGCATTACAGACCCAGTTCGGAAGGCGAGCCGATGGACCTGTCGGGGATCGCCTGCCTGCTCGACCTGGACCCGAACCGGCTGGCCGGCCTGCTTGAGTCCGGGCAGGTCGAAATGTGCGGCGGAGGGGCGGCCGTGGCAGTTTCGCGCGCGGCCATAGCTCGCGGGGCCGACCGGGCGGTGCTTTTGCGTTACGGCGACTCCGGGGATTACAGCGGAGATAAATCTTCAGTGGTCGGATATGCCACCTTAGCATTTTATCGAACTCGGGAGGTATCCAGCGTGCCCATGAAACCACGAGCGGTCAGGGCTGAATCGGACATGGTTGACAGAATCGAAGGAACTCTCAGCGCCGTCCAGCGTAAAAGGCTTCTCCAGATTGCCCGACAATCGATTTCCGAATATCTCAAGTCGGGAGACTTGCCGCCGCTTAAAGTACCCGCCCCGCTGGATGAACCAGGAGCCGCTTTCGTAACACTCAAAAAGAAAGGCGAACTGCGCGGTTGTATCGGTTACACCCAGGCGATCCTGCCGCTGTATCGCACCGTGGCCGAGTGTGCTGTCAAAGCGGCGACTCAGTACAGCCGGTTCCGCCCGGTTACCCGTGATGAGCTATCTGATATCGACATTGAGATTTCGATGTTGACACCTCTGGAACAGATCACCTCACTGGATGAAATCGAAGTGGGCAGAGATGGCCTGATGATCGAACTGGGATCCAACCGCGGACTTCTCCTGCCGCAGGTAGCCGTGGAAAACGGGTGGGACCGGACAACCTTTCTTGAGAAGACATGCTGGAAAGCCGGGCTCCCCGCCGACGCCTATCTCTCACCGAAAGCAAAAATCTATCGCTTCCAGGCGCTTATTTTTTCGAAATAAAACGGATATCAGTCGAGCCTGCTCTCTTCGTGAAAAAGTCGATCGATTGTTTTGGGAAGCTCTTCTTCTCTGAACACTCCGTCCCTTTTTATGATCTTTGCCGGCGTACCGACAACTGAACAATTCGACGGGATGTCCCGCATCACTACAAAAGCATTGGCTCCGATCTTGACATTGTCACCTACTTCGATAGGTCCCAGCAGGGTCGCTCCGGTGCCTATGAAAACATTGTTGCCGATGGTTGGGTGACGTTTACCGTGATGTTTCCCCGTACCGCCGAGGGTTACATTATGAAAAAGAACACAGTTATCCCCAATGACCGTTGTTTCGCCGATCACCACACCGGCGCCATGATCGACAAAAAAGCCGCGCCCGATCGTTGCTCCGGGATGGATTTCCAGGCCGGTCAGAAATCGGGTCATCTGCGAGAGAAGGCGCGGAATGAATGGGACCTTCAGTTTCCACAGCATATGTATTATCCGGTGGGCCAATATCGCCTGAAACCCCGGGTACAGGATAAACTCGATATTCCTTACAGCCGGATCGTTGCGGTATATCGCCCTTATGTCATCAAGAATCACGGACACAGCAGCGCCTGTTCCCTCATCAGATTCGGTTCCCGGAAAGATTACTCCAGATGTTCAAACAACGCAGTCGAGAGGTATCTTTCACCGGTGTCGGCCATAACCGTAACAACGGTCTTTCCTTCACCCAGTTTCCGAGCCACCTGCAACGCCGCCCACATTATGGCCCCGGAGGAAATACCGACCAGGATGCCTTCCTGAGCCGCCATTTTTCGGGCAGTAGCAAGAGCGTCTTCATTCTTCACCCGGATGACTTCATCAACAACATTCGCGTTATAGTTCGCCGGAACAAATCCGGCCCCGATTCCCTGTAACGGATGCGGCCCCGGTTCGCCGCCTGACAACACCGGCGATGCGTCCGGCTCGACCGCGACCACATGGCAGTCATACTTTTTTTTCAGGACTCTGCCGGTTCCCGAAACAGTCCCGCCGGTACCGACCCCGGCTACAAATCCATCGAGCTTTATATCACCGAGATCGTTGATTATCTCAGGCGCGGTCGTGCGCTTGTGGATCTCGGGATTGGCCGGGTTGGAGAATTGCTCCGGCTGAAAGTATCCATCCTGATCCGCCAGTTCGGAGGCCATAGCTATTGCGCCTTTCATTCCCTCAGAACCGGGAGTAAGAATGATCTCTGCCCCGAACATCTTCAGAATCGCCCGCCGTTCGACCGACATCGTCTCAGGCATGGTGAAAACGCATTGATACCCCTTGGCCGCGGAGATCATAGCCAGTCCGATACCGGTGTTTCCGGAGGTAGGTTCTACTATTTTCACCCCCGGTCTGAGCTTGCCTTCTTTCTCGGCCGCCTCGATCATGGAGACCGCGATACGATCCTTGACCGAGCTACATGGATTGAAACTTTCCAGCTTGGCATAGATAGCGGCGGAACCGGAAGAAACCAGTCGGTTGATCCGCACGATAGGAGTATGTCCCACGGCATCGGCAATGTTGTCAAAACGCATAGCTAAATCTCCTTCGGACAGAGTACATGGTTTATATTCAAGTGATTTGGAAGCCGGTTTGTTCCCACAGCCTTGAGCGTCGAGCCGCATGGCAACACAGATTCACCGGTCAGGTCACAACCTGCGAGTAGCCGGGCGGTCCGGCAACATTCAAATCATCTTAGGTATATCGGCAAAAACATGCAAAGCATTCATGGGGAAAAACAATCCGATGCCACAATCAACAACAGACCGAGTCGGAATTATCCCCACAGGTCGGCTCATTACCGGTGAGTGCGCCATAGATGATCGCGGCCGCACAGCCTACCCCCGAATCAACCGAGATCGCACCTTCAGCGCAATTTCTGGCGCAGGCCCCGCATTCCATGCAGGCATCGCGGTCTTTGATACGCGCTCTTTTCCCGGCCATCACAAATACTTCGTGAGGGCAAACCTCCACGCAACGCCGGCAGCCATTACACCGGGATTCATTGAGTTCCAGAGTAACGACATCAGGAAGATATTTCAGGGTGGGCATATTGTTTCATCCTTACTGCATATTATACGAATCGTGACGCAATCCAAAAACCAAAACCGACCAAAAACCCCGCGACCTGAATCGGAACGGCGGCCCGCATCTCTTTACGCACACCCGAAAGTGATGTATAGGTTGACGACCCGGTAAAGTTCATTCCGATAAAACTGGCTACCGCCGGAATCAGCAACAGCCACCCCAGCGTCTCCAGCTTTCCAAGCGTCCAGCCGAAATCATACCACATCAGGACACCGATGATCAGCGCCGCCAGTAGTCCGGCCATAACGCCTTTCAATGCAAACGATCGCCCCGGCAGCCAGGGCAGTAAAGCCGGCACTAACGCAACTCCGGCCAGATAGCCTGATGAAGCAAGCAACGCCGTCGTCGGTCCCGCGTCTATCACCCGGCCGATCGAGAAGATGTCCGGCCCCACACCGGAAAGAACGAACAAAAGCGCCACGGTCCCGAGGAAGTATTTCAACGACATCACCAGTTCAACCGGGATCAGGATAATCCGATCAATGAAAGAAAAACGAACCCGCCGCATTTCATCGTCAGCCTTCATTCCGTTGTCAATGAACCTAAGCAGATCACCGGCACGAATCGGACCGTAAGTAACGCGAAACCCTGTACGGTCTTTTATCTCATGAGCGCTGACACCGGGCGCACCGAGCTGAGGAAGAATCAGACGACGGTGTGAAACAATATCGGACAGGCGGGTAATCGCAATCCGGGCCACCAGTTCTTCGGTACCGAATGTCCCCTTCCCCGCCGCGCACCAGACATTGATCCCCCTGGTGTCGAGTACGAGGATCCAGAAATCACGACCGGTCAGTTTGGAACGCAGGAGGTCAAAACTCATTTTATAATTGGCGGTAACAAGGACCTCGGATTTTTCAGAGGGGTTCCCCACGGCATATAGCCCCGGCGCCACCATGTAACTCATACGTCCGATACCCCAGCGTGCTTTCCACCGACCGATAATATCAGCCCTGTTCAACCCGGCAGGTACACGCGGTATTTCCCCTGCTGCCGTTACAACAAACCCCTCGGCGACTTCTGCATAACTGCTTGTTTTCACCGGTTTGCGACATGATAATAGTTCTTCGGTATTGTTCAGTATCGGAAGAACCGTCTGCAAAGACGGTGTATTCGGGCCGGCGGGTTTCTTCTGATTTGAATCTTCAACCATTACAAATGCTCAATCAATCACAAGACAAGACAAAACAATACTGTAGTCCGCCAGGCGAACAACAACAAAATATAAAGCGCTGCCCAAAACGGTCAAAGACAAATAAACCTGAACAAGTCGGCGGCAATCACTTATCGTAGGTTTTACTCAGGTAGCGGCCTATCGAGGCAAGTTCCATGCGCATCACTTCCGGTTCGAGGACCTCCGCTTCGGAACCGAAACCAAGTATCCAGCGCTGAATTTCCTCCAGGCCGCGACAGGTAACAGTATACAAAACAGTGTTATCGTCAGCCGCTTCTACAAGTTCATCGACATGGTGCGTACAGGTCTGCACAACTTTGGCGGCGGCACCTTTGAAACGGACGACTACTCTGACCGGATCTCCGGAGTAGACCCGCCAACTGCCTTCGAAGTAGGTTTCGACGTTTATATCGTCGCGACGACTGAACAGTTCGTCAGTCAGTTTAACCGACAAAATACGGTCAAGGCGAAAAGTTCGAAACTCCGAGCGAAGTCGACAGTACGCCACGAAATAAAAAGCGCGATCCTTGAAAATGATAAAATACGGTTCGACGGTTCGGGTATTTAGTCCCGAGTGTATGGAATCATATTCGATTTCGATACATCGGCCTTCAGTGGCCGCCTGCTCAACCACGGAGTAAAACTGCTCTCCCCTTTCCTGCACCAAACTGGACGCAATATCGATATGTGTGGCGATGGGGGTGAACTTACTGCGTTTAAGCACAGATTCAGACAGGCAGGCCTCGACTTTAGCCTGCACTTTCCGGGCCATATCGGCATATTTGTCGGTCAGCCTGAGGGGACTCGACTCCAACGCCGTTCTCAGAAACAGGTATTCATCGTAATCGAAGTTGAGCGGCGGCAGAAAATTATCCGAGGCCAGCTTGTAGCCGTTGTCATAGTAGATCGGGATATTGGCTTCGGACAGCGCAAGAATGTCACGATAGATCGAACGTTCGGTGACCCCGCATTCCTCGGCCAAACGCCCGGCGTTCAGATTCCGACGCGAGCGCAGTAAATTGAGAATGTAGAGCAGGCGGTCGTACTTGGTCATCCCCATCGGGTGTCCTCCGTTTCAGTGAGCAAGATAACATCCTTACTCACTGATCGCAATATGGGATATTTCCCATTGTATTGGCCGGGTCAGCCATCTGTTTCTGCCA
>JAJRTA010000087.1 GCA_024278515.1 Candidatus Zixiibacteriota bacterium | reverse complement strand
GGACAGGATTAACGGTCGTGGTTTACCATCAACCGATAGTACTTTTCCACATCTTTTATTTTCTGCGCTGACAGCTCCGTCTGACGAGGGTAACGTACAACCTTTCCCATTCCGTCAACGGCAATATTCGGTTCGAACGCATCGATATAACCAGCCGGAGGTACACGGTCGTGGGCCATCAGACGGTAGGGTCTCTGTCGTGGAGCGCTTCGGGCGATGACATAGTCGTTCAATCCATACTGATCGATTATGTTGACATGGGGAAAGACCCAACCCGGCACGCCTACCATGGTAAGCGCCATAACCGGATATTTCCCCGGATTGATCTTTTCTCCGACTTCTCTGGCGGGATAGCGTGCCGCCTGCCATTGATAAAAGAGTTGATGTTCTTTGCGACGCATGCAGACATGATGTTTGATCAACCATGCCTGCATCGTATCAAACGGCCGGGCGTACCACTGGAGGACTGTGGGGAAAACAGGATGCACCGGTACGATCATTATATGGGCATCATTACGATTATCGATGCGGCTGGTCAGTGCGAAGTGTGTCCACGCGATCGGGTAGGACGACAGAATAAGTACGGTGATCAGCGTAACAGATGTAAGCGCTTTGAACCGGGTGAAACCGGCAAGTGACAGCATCGATAAATACACCAACGGCGCCACGTAACTATAAACACGGTATTCGAAGTGATCCCCGCCGATTACGAAAGTATAGTAACCGAGATGCGCCAGGAGTGTCGTGACTACAATTACACGTATTTTGAACTGTGTCCCGGTTGTAGCCTCTCGGCTCACCTGAGACGAACGGTCCTTCCACCAGCGGTAGCCGATAACGATCATACAGGTGAGATATATCCAGAGACCATACTCGAGAATGAACGAAGCAAGATACCTTATGCCGCTTTCAGGCCAGGCGCTGACATGCTTGGCATAATAGCTGTTGGGGAGCCATTCCCCGTAGAAATATCGTCGCCAGATGAGGTGCAGAAGCGCAGGCAGCAGGGGAGCGGCTGAAAGAAGCTCTCCTGCTTGTATCTTCGCCGGTCCGATTCGGTCACGCCACAGGACAATCAACAAAACGCAACTTGCTATAATTATGAGAATACCATCGGGACGAGTCAGATAGACGAGCGAGGCGCTTAGACTGACGAGCATGATTCGGTAATTGACATTCGTCGGACCCCACAGGGTTACTGCGACCCACAAAATAAGAACCATGTTAAAAAGAGCGGTTTCAAGGCCGGAGCTTGTCCATGTCAGAAAAGTTCGGTTGGTGACTGTTCCGGCCAATATGAGGACTAACAATAACGGGCGGAAACGTTCCAGTTGATCGGATAATCTGATGCGCAAGGCTACAAAGGTCACGATCATAAGCGTTCCCAGTGCGCATAACAAAGATAATATATTGGCTGAAGCCGGAGGAGGGACATTGAACACTCGCCAGACGATATCAAGAATCAACACCCAAAGGAAACTGGTATACCCTTCGACCGGCTGGAACGGGGGCGGGTTCCATACATAACCGTGTCCGAGCATACTGTTACTGACATATCGGAAGGCGATGAAGGCATCGTCAGTCAGAAACCACAGCTTTTGCCACCCCAGATATGTAATCCCCGAAGCGCCGGTCAAAGCGAGGACTATCCACCAGCAACTCCGGGGACGGACGCAATGTTCGGCGGAAGGATGGTTCGGCGATGTCATACTAATAATATATTGAGGTTAGCATGTGTCCGGGTCAAGCAATAAGAAACTTGCACTTTCCCCATAATTTTCCCCTCAATATAATATGGATTGACGAAGGTTTAATGTCGTTGAGGTGGGTGGAGAGGCGGAACCCGCAAGGGGTTCCGACCTGTTGCTGCCCGTCGTTCCGGGCTCCGACCCGGAATCCAGACGGTTGAGTCAACACACCCTTCATGCGTTGCGTACATCCCTCGTGCGCAACGATTCATATCAGGGGCGGGATAGTGAGGGAAACTGTTGCAAACGCTCTTTACGCGATAGTCACCTCATCGCAAAGGTAGACATCCTGAATTGCGTGCAGAAGTTCCACCCCGTCCTTCATCGGTTTCTGGAAGGCTTTCCTTCCTGAAATAAGACCCATACCGCCGGCCCGTTTATTGACTACGGCGGTAAGAACCGCCTGGGCCAGATCGGACTCGCCGGAACCGGTCGAGGCGCCGCCGGAGTTGATCAGGCCGGCTCGCCCCATGTAACAGTTAGCCACCTGGTAGCGGGTGAGGTCTATCGGGTTATCGGTTGTGAGTTCATCGTAAACTTTCTGATGCGTCTTGGCGAAATTGATCGCGGTGAACCCGCCGTTGCACTCGGGAGCTTTCTGTTTGATAATATCCGCCTCGATAGTCACACCGAGGTGGTTGGCCTGACCGGTCAGATCGGCCGCGGTGTGGTAATCGACACCATCTTTTTTGAAGCCGGAGTTGCGAAGATAACACCACAAGACGGTAAACATGCCGAGTTCGTGCGCCTGTGAAAACGCCTCGGTGACTTCCTGAAGCTGGCGCATCGAGTTGTCCGATCCGAAATAGATAGTCGCCCCGACTCCCACCGCCCCCATGTTGAAAGCGTTCTCGATCGAAGCAAACATGACCTGATCGTAAGTGTTAGGGTAGGTCATCAACTCGTTGTGATTGATTTTGAGAATGAACGGAATCTTGTGGGCATACTTACGAGCCACCGCCCCGAGCACACCATAGGTTGAGGCCACCGCGTTGCAGCCTCCTTCGATGGCCAGTTCCACAATCTTCGCCGGGTCGAAATAATCCGGGTTAGGGGCGAAGGAAGCTCCGCCGGTATGTTCGATACCCTGGTCAACCGGCAAAATAGACACATAACCGGTACCGGCCAGCCGTCCGGTGTTGAACAGCCAGTTCAGTGACCTTAAAACAGCCGGAGTACGGTCACTTTGGGCTGCAACACGGTCGACAAAATCGCCGCCCGGCAGATGCAGACGTTCCTTCGGAATGCCGATACATTTGTAATTCAGCAAGTCCTTGCTGTCACCGAGAAGTTGTTCAATTTTCCTGATCATATCAAATCTCTCCTGAAAATCTTGTACTAACTATATCGGTTACAATAAAAAACGGTTAAATACCGAATGCAAGGCAAACAATAAACAGGCGAAGATTTTTCATTAGTTTTAGTCTTCCGAAATATATTACTTTTATTATCCCTGTTTGGAAACCGTTACCGAATATTTGCGTAGATGCGTACTAATACTATGATTCAGGTTGAGAACCTCACCAAACGGTTCGGCGATCTTACCGCCGTGGACGCCGTATCATTTAATATTGAACGGGGGGAGTCGTACGGATTTCTGGGACCCAACGGCGCCGGTAAATCGACCACGATCAATATGCTGGCCGGAGTTCTGGAGCCGGACAGCGGGGAAATAGTCATCAACGGCGCTTCGGACCCGACCCGTAGCGAGGTCAGACGAATACTCGGCATCGCACCACAGGCCCTGGCTCTATATGAAGAGCTTAACGCAGAAGAAAACCTGTTTTTTTTCGGAAAACTCTACGGGCTCTGCGGCAAATCGTTGAAAGAAAGAATCGAGCTGACTCTTGATCTGGTCGGACTGACCGAGCGACGCAGAGACCGGGTGAAGACATTTTCGGGCGGTATGCAACGGAGGCTGAACCTTGCCTGTGGAATGGTGCACGACCCGCAGGTGTTGCTTCTGGACGAACCGACAGTCGGGGTGGACCCGCAATCACGCAATCTGATATTTGAGAAGGTGGCTCAGCTCAAGTCCGAAGGGCGTACGATTTTGTACACCACGCACTACATGGAAGAAGCCGAGCGGCTGTGCGACCGGGTAGCGATAATCGATCACGGCCATATCCTGGCCGTCGATACGGTCGAAAACCTGATCACCGCTCATGGGGGGCCTTCTATTGTAAAAGCTCAACTGGCCGGGCCGCCAGCGGATCCATCCGTCCTGCCCGGTGAACTCAACGGGTTGAGCCTTGCGGTGGAATCGAATGAACCGATGGCGGTACTGGCCGACCTGAACTCAAGCGGTGTCAGGTTTGTAACCATGCAGATCGAACGACCGAACCTTGAAACCGTGTTTCTTAATCTCACCGGAAGGAAACTGCGCGACCAATGAGATCCCTTTTGATCATCGCCATGAAAGATTTGCGCCTGTTGATCCGGGACAGGTTCGGGATTTTCTGGGTGCTGGCATTTCCTCTTATGATGGCGCTGTTCTTTGGGGCTATTTTTTCCAGTGGGTCCGAAAACCGGGCGGCGATGCGAATCATTGCCGTCGATAAAGCGTCCACGGCGGAGTCATCCCAATTCATCGCGCAGCTTGACCGTTCATCGGCTTTGGACATACAGACCTCCGGGGAAGATTCGGCGAGGATGCTTGTCCGCACGGGTAAAGCAGTCGCTTATATTATAATCCATCCCGGGTTCGGTTCGATGGAAAACATGTTCGGCGGGAGCGACACCACGCTGACAATCGGAATGGATCCCTCACGAAGCGCCGAAGTCGGATATCTGCAGGGTCTGGTCATGGAGGCGTGGTTTTCTTTGATCCAGGAGCGGTTGTTCGATCCGGCCCGATCGCAGAAATATCTGACCGATTTCATTGATCAACTGGATAATGACACGATAATGGATAAGCGGCAACGGTCTGTGTTGACGGATTTCCTCGGAGACCTGCGTCAGTTTATGGGACAGGTGGACAGCGGCGCTCTGGCCGATACCAGCGCCGGTGTTGACGAAAACAGGTTCGTTATGGGACCGCGAGTCAGAACAGAAGAAGTGACCCGTAAGCGTATCGGACCGCGTTCATCCTGGGAGATAACATTCCCGCAAGCCCTGATGTGGGCGCTCATCGGTTGCACCGCGGCCTTTGCCATTTCGATTGTTACCGAAAAGACGCGCGGCACGCTGATACGGCTGAGGCTGGCTCCGATAACACGGGTTCATTTGCTGGGCGGTAAGGGACTGGCCTGTTTTCTGTTTTCCATAACTGTCTGTACCGGTCTGCTTTTGTTCGCCAAAATAGTCTTCGGGATCAGCACTCCCGACCTGTTAATGCTGGCACTTGCTGTGCTGGCCTGCGGTGTCTGTTTTACCGGCCTGATGATGCTGATCAGCGTACTCGGAAAAACCGAGCAGGCGGTGGGCGGCGCCGGATGGGCGATCATGCTTATTCTGTCGATGACCGGCGGTGGTATGGTGCCGCTGATGTTTATGCCTGACTGGATGGTGACGCTGAGTCATATCAGCCCGGTCAAGTGGGGCATCCTCGCCCTCGAGGGAGCCATCTGGCGCGGCTTCAATTACGATGAGATGATTCTGCCGTTGAGCATACTGTGCGGGGTCGGTATTGTATCTTTTGCGGTGGGGGCGGTAGTGTTCCGACGGGTCCACGGCTGAACCGGATTGGTCCCATTCGTTTATCTTCAGGTTGACAGCGTGCAGGAGAGTCGCTTTCTTTTGGCAAAATGCAATTCGAAGAAAGGCACTTATGACCTCACTTGAAGAATTTCTCAATGAATCAAAATTCGCAACCTGTATAAGTTGTATCGATGGACGTGTTCATCTGCCTTTGATACAGTTTATCAAAACGACCTACCAGATTGATTTTGTTGATCTGATCACCGAACCGGGAGCCGACCTGGTGATGGGCACGCGCGATCCGGAAAAACTGCCGTCGATCAAGGGAAAAGTGAAATTGTCCATGGAGAGGCATAATTCCCAACTGATAATACTGGCCGGACACGGCGACTGTGCCGCCAATCCGGTATCGGCTGATGCGCATCTTGGGCACCTCAGGCGGGGGATGGAATGTCTGCGCGGCTGGGAGCTTGACGCTGATATTGTCGGTTTGTATGTCAGCGACGGGGACTGGACGGTCGATGAGTTCGCGGTGATCACACGAACATGACAAACAGAAACAGGACCGCGGTGTTTAAGAATGACAAACACGGCTTGACGACGTTTCATGACCTATAACGATGTCAGCAGTATTCTTATTGAATTTCATTCCGGTCCTGAGGGCTTGTTGAAATAATTTTTTTATCCTGTTGCGGTGGGTCATGGGGGTTCCAACTCTCAACTGTTCCGCTACCTTCCAATGTGATTTGTTTGCTCACCAAAAATGTAAAATGCTATCTGGCGGTTACTGCTGTCAGTTCCTCCCAGCTGGTTGTGTAACGACGGTGAGCGTGGTCACGTCGGGCGCGTGATGACCGGGCCGGTATCTGAACGGCGTATTGTAATATTTTATATCCCATGTCCCTGTTTACCCGGTCAACGACTTCCATCAGTTTCCGTCCGCTTGTTACATTCCCGGTGGAGAAGAGTGTTGTCTGGACATGATGTTCGGGAATGATATCATTGAGCATGACTCCCGCTTTCACATAGACGCCTCCGTTTTGGTATATCCTGTCTGTTTCATGTATCGCATAGCGGATCAGTTCCGGGGTGTTGTTGGTTGCCCGGGGGAGACTGATCACCGATGAATGACTGTCCCGGTTGAATTTTTTACCGGTATGCTTTATCAGCAGAAATACCGTCAACAGCTTCGCGGCCGAACGTTTGGCGCGCAGTTTTTCCGCCGCGATGGTGATATGAGTCGCTACGGCTCCCCTTATTTCCTCAGGGGAACTTGTCTTCCGTCCAAACGACCGGGAAGAGAGAATCGATTTCGGCGATGGCGGACAGGTATCCAGTGAAAAGCAACTGACTCCCCGAAGCTCATTAACCAGACGGAGTCCCATTATCCCCATCCGCCCGGCGATTATTTTGTCATCCATATCGCGCAACTGTCTGGCGTTGGTAATCTGCCGATTGAGAAACCACTGTCTCGTGCGCCAACCGACCCCCCACACATCTCCAACCTTAACGTTTTCCAAAGTCCGGTCGATGAACGGAGTATCTATAAGATTCACCACCCCTTTCGCTTTGCCTGATTTTTTGGCCAGATGAGCGGCTGCTTTAGCCAGGGTTTTGGTGCGGGCAATACCGACCGAGACCGGAATACCTGTCCATTGCATCACGGTGGCGCGGATGGTTCGAGCGTATTCGGTGAGATTGTCGTGACGGTCAAGCCGGCCGCAGCCGCATAAGTCGAGGAAGGCTTCATCGATTGAATATACCTCCATCTCCGGGGCAAAACGCGCGAGCACAGCCATGACACGGCGAGACATATCGCCGTACAACGGAAAATTGGAAGAAAACACCTTCACCTTGTGCTTTTCTATAATATGGCGACACTGGAAAAACGGTTTTCCCATGCCGATCCCCAACGCCTTGGCCTCATTGGATCGGGCTACGATACATCCGTCATTGGAAGAAAGCACCACCACCGGCCGGTCCCTCAGCCTGGGATTAAACACCCGTTCGCAGGAGGCATAAAAGTTATTGCAATCGACAAGGGCAAAACACCGGTTAAGGACTTCGGGAGGGCAGGTGGTTGCCGTCACTTTGGCAAAGGACATAGAAACTTTTCCTTATGGGCCGGTTGTTTTTATACGAAATGAATGACCGTGGTCACCACGCCCCAGATTTCAAGCTCTGCTCCATCCTCGACAGGGATCGGCTGACAGGCGTCATTCCCCGGCGTTAACAACCACCGTCCCCTTTGTTTTTGCAACCGCTTGACGGTCAGCTCACCATTTACAACGGCAATAACTATTTTTCCGACTGTCGGCTCCAGTGATCGATCAACCACCAGGATATCGCCTGAATGAATCCCCGCCTTGAGCATGGAATCGCCTGTCACCCGGACAAAAAACGTCGCGGCCGGATGCCGAATGAGGTAAGCATTGAGATCGAGTTGTTTCTCGATATAATCATCGGCCGGTGAGGGAAACCCGGCCGGCACCAGGGTATTGAACAAAGGCAGGTTTACCGGCGATGATTTCGGGGTTGCGGGAACTATCGACTCTTTGACTAACCTGACCATTGGCGGTATTCTCCATCTTTTTTCGGGTAAATGATAACCCCGGGTTCGGCGGGTGACAATCACATTACAATCACATTACAATCACATTTAATGACAAGGATTTTCGCCCGCCATAATTTTTTTCGCTTGACAGGTTTGGCGCAGTATAGTATTTATGACAAGAGACTCTTAAATCTTATAACTGTCGCACGCATATCATGCTGTTTTCACAGAGTTGCATTTACGGTATCCGAGCCGCGCTGTTGGTTGCAATAAGAAGCCAGAAAGACAGTGATAGTTTCACCCCTATCCGGATGATAGCCGAAGAGCTGAATGTATCATTCTATTTTCTCACCAAGATCCTCCAAACACTGACCAAAGCCCGGATTATGGAATCATACAAAGGTCCGAACGGCGGGGTCCGCATGGCAATGGCCAGTGAAGATATCTATTTGATCGATATTATTGAGGCGTTTGACGAGGACAAAGTTTTTGATTCCTGTCTTTTGGGATTACCCGGTTGCCGGGATGACGATCCCTGTCCTCTTCATAAAGAATGGAAGAAATCCAAAGGACAGTTACAGAAGGTATTCCAGCGAACCAGCCTGGCAAAGCTGACAAAAGAGGCGGATAGGCTGATGTTCCGTCTCTGACGCGGATTCTGAAATCTGTGCTTTGAACCGGCTGCAGGAGTGATAGTAAGGGAAACATAGTGAAAAACAAGCGGTTAAAACACTACGATAAGGACCCGAATTCTCGCTATTGTGGGTCGCTGTTTAAGAAAAAGCCGGTCAGCAGGTATGCCCGGTCATTGAATGCCGCCGCCATTTCGGTCGTGCTTCTTGCGTTTGCCCTGGTTTCATCGGCGCACGGTCAGGAAGCGGCGGAGTTCTTCAGGAAGAACTGTACCAGTTGCCACTGGATCGGCGGCGGCCGATTGATCGGGCCGGATCTGAAGAATGTTACATCTCGCAAAGATCGCGATTGGCTGGTGCGCTTTATCCTTGATCCGAAGGCGATGTTTGACGCCCGTGATCCTTATGCCCTGAAGCTCAAAGCGGAGGCCAAGGGTGTGATGATGGTAAAGGTGCCGGGGATTAATGCCAAAATGGCGAACGCGTTGCTGGATCTGATTGAAGCTGAGTCCAGACTGGATTCATCGCAATTTGCCGGTAAAGCGGCGGCTGTTATTACATATACAAAAGAAGACATAGATGCCGGCAGGAAAATCTTCTCGGGGAAGACTAAACTCAAAAACAACGGACGGGCCTGTATTTCCTGTCACACGGTCAACACATCCGGCGGCAGCCTGGGAGGACGTCTGGGGCCGGAGCTGACCACGGTATTTACACGACTACAGGGGCACAACGCCCTGACAGCCTGGCTCTCGGCGCCTCCGACACCGACTATGCGCTCGGTATTTCAAGCCCGTCCGCTCGAAGAAGATGAAATCAAGTCGCTGGTAGCTTATTTCGAGTCGGCTGGTTCCGAGACCGGATACAATTATGATACGTTTATTGTCTGGATGAGTGTCATCCTGTGCGGTTTGGGTGGAAGCGTTGTGGGGATGGTGCTTTTCAGCGGCATCTGGGGGAATCGTTTCCGGGCGGTCAGACGTCCCCTGGTGAAAGTTTCAAAACTGAGAGGTACATCTTGAGTAAGATCGGATCAATACCATGGATCAAGGATCAAATTGATCCCCGGCTGAGAAGCTGGGAGGAGTTTTATCGTAACCGCTGGCAACACGATAAAGTTGTACGCAGCACTCACGGAGTGAATTGTACCGGCGGATGTAGCTGGCAAATATGTGTAAAGGATGGTATCGTTACATGGGAAATGCAGCAACTGGATTACCCCGAGCTGGAATCAGGTCTGCCGCCCTACGAGCCGCGCGGCTGCCAGCGCGGGATATCCTATTCCTGGTATCTGTACAGCCCTCTCCGGGTGAAATACCCGTACATTCGCGGGGCATTGCTGGACTTCTGGCGGAAGGCCCGTGAGAACCACGACGATCCTGTTGACGCGTGGGCGTCGATGGTCGACAATGAAACCACTCGCAAGCGGTGGCAACAGGCCCGCGGCAAAGGCGGTTTCCGCCGCGCCGACTGGGACACCGTGCTTGAAATCATGGCCGCTGCGAATATCCACACTATCAAGAAATACGGTCCCGACAGAATCGCAGGGTTTTCACCGATCCCGGCTATGTCAATGATCAGTTACGCCTCGGGAGCGCGTATGCTCCAGTTGATGGGGGGCGTCTCCCTGTCTTTCTATGACTGGTACTGCGACTTACCCTGCGCGTCGCCGGAGACATGGGGAGAACAGACCGATGTGCAGGAATCGGCGGACTGGTACAATGCCAAAATGCTGGCCGTCATGGGATCGAATCTTAACATGACCCGCACTCCTGACTGTCACTTCGCCGCCGAGGCCCGCCATAACGGCACCAAGATGTGGGTGTTCGCACCCGATTTCAATCAGGTGGCGAAATATGCCGATGAGTGGGTGTCATTAAATGCCGGTCAGGACGGCGCCTGGTGGATGGCTGTCAATCATGTGATCCTGAAAGAGTTCCATCATGAACGTAAGGTTCCTTATTTCCTCGATTACGTCAAAAAATATACCGATGCCCCTTTGCTGGTGGAGCTGACCCCTACCGATGAGGCCGGTTTGTATCGACCCGGACAGTTGTTGCGGGCCAATCGATTCCGGCAGTATCAGGATGTCGAAAACGGCGACTGGAAGTTTCTGATGTGGGACAAAAAACAGGATTCTCCGAAAATGCCGATGGGTTCGGTCGGTTTCCGCTGGGGCAGGGAGAAGGGGAAGTGGAACCTGTTGCTGCAGGACGGTCTCACCGGCAGTGATATCGATCCGGAACTGACTTTTCTCGAACGTCACGATGACACCGTGAAAGTCGGTCTTGATGATTTCGGACAGGGGGAAGAAGTCAGCCGCACCGTGCCGGTCAGAAAAATCAGGACAAGCGACGGGAAGGAAGTCATAACAGCCACGGTTTATGATGTGTTGATGGCTCAATACGGGGTGTCGCGGGGGTTGGCCGATGACCAGCCGATATCTTATGATGACGACGCCCCGTACACACCGGCCTGGTCGGAAAAGTATACCGGCATGAGCCGTGACATGGTTATCCGTTTTGCCCGTGAATGGGCGCGGACCGCCGAACTGACCAAAGGTAAATGTACCATTATTATCGGGGCCGGGATCAACCACTGGTACCACGGCAATCTGATGTACCGAGCCGGGATCAACGCCCTGATGTTCTGCGGTTGTGTCGGTGTCAACGGCGGAGGCCTGGCCCACTACGTGGGACAGGAAAAACTGGCTCCGGGTGAATCTTGGGCCAGTATTGCTCTGGCTAAGGACTGGTTCGGCCCGTCCCGGCTGCAGAACGCTCCCAGCTGGCACTATGTGCACACCGACCAGTGGCGTTATGAAAAGGAATTCACCGACTACCATACGGTGCCCCGCCGTCAACCCGACGATACTCTGGCCACCGGGCACACTATTGATATCCAGTCCCGGGCGGTGAGGTCGGGCTGGCTGCCGTTCTATCCGCAGTTTGACAAAAATCCGCTGGATATCGTCAGGGAAGCCAAAGCCGCGGGCCGTGAGAGTGATGAACAGATCGTTAAGGGTGTGGTCGAACAACTCAAGTCCGGAGAGCTGAAGTTTGCGGTCGATGACCCGGACGCTCCGGAGAACTGGCCTCGTGTCTGGTATATCTGGCGGGGCAATGCCCTTATGTCGAGCTCCAAGGGACACGAGTATTTTCTCAAGCACTATCTTGGGACACACACCAATACGGTCGCGGAGGATATTGCCGAAGATTCCGTTCACGAGGTCGCATGGCACAAACATGCCCCTCAGGGGAAGATGGATCTGGTGGTTGATCTGAATTTCCGCATGGATACCTCGGCGCTCTATTCCGATATCGTTCTCCCGGCGGCCACCTGGTATGAAAAAGCCGATCTTAATTCCACCGACATGCACAGTTTTATTCATCCATTGTCTGAAGCGGTGCCCCCGTGCTGGGAGTCCAAAAGCGACTGGCAGATTTTTCAGGCGATCGCCAAAAAGTTCTCGCAACTGGCCGAGAAGCATTTTCCGGAACCGGTTGGCGATATTGTAGCCTCGGCCCTGGCCCATGACTCTCCGGCCGAGATTGCACAACCGGCTTTGAAAGACTGGACAAAAGGTGAAATCGAAGCTATCCCCGGCAAGACCATGCCGGCCCTGAAAGTTGTCCGGCGCGACTACAGGAACCTGTATAAACAGTTCATCTCCTATGGTCCGCTGGTTCGCAGGAACGGACTGGGGGCGCATGGGACGCATTATGATATTGATGACGTATACGAGGAAGCGCTCGACCGTCTGCCGACCGTGGCCTGGAACGAGCAGAAATATCTCTCGCTGGCGGAAGACGCCGACGTGTGTAATATCATCCTGGAATTCGCTACCGTAACCAACGGGGAGCTGGCATATCGTTCTTACAAGAACATGGAAGAAAAAGTGGGACTGCCGCTGGCCCATCTGGCTGAGAAGTCACGGTCGGTACGGGGAACTTACAAAGGGTTGCAGACACGGCCGATGAGGTTCGTCAACAGCCCGATGTGGTCGGGCCTGATCGCCGACGGACGCGCTTATTGTCCGTTCACTTACAATGTGGAAGAGCAGGTGCCGTGGCGGACGCTGACCGGACGTCAGCATTTCTACCTGGACCACCCGATGTACATTCAATTCGGGGAACATGTACCCACCTACAAGCCCAAGCCGCTGCCTACCGAATACGCCGACATGCGGTTCAGTGAAGCGGTCGGCGCTTCCAAAACCCTGAACTACCTGACCCCGCACGGTAAGTGGCACATCCATTCCACTTATGGCGACAACCAGCGGATGACAACACTCTCGCGCGGGGTTGAACCGCTGTGGCTGAACGATAAAGATGCCGAGGATATCGGCGTCAACGACAATGACTGGGTCGAAGTGCATAATGACCACGGCGTTGTGGTCACGCGAGCCGTTGTCAGCGCGCGCATACCGCGCGGTGTTTGCATCCAGTATCATTCCCCGGAACGCACCTATTCCGTTCCCAAATCGCCGTTACGCAAAGGACGGCGGGCCGGCGGGCACAACAGTCTGACCCGGACTCGGCTGAAACCGAACTTCATGGCCGGTGGTTACGGTCAGTTTACATATCATTTCAATTACTGGGGACCGATCGGGTGCAACCGCGATACCCACATTATGGTCCGTAAACTGCCCAAACTGGAATGGTAAGATCAAGAGGTACATGACATGAACATACGTTCTCAAATGTCGATGGTGTTTCATCTGGACAAGTGTATCGGGTGCCACACCTGCAGTATTGCCTGCAAAAATATATGGACCGATCGCAAGGGGACCGAGTACATGTGGTTCAACAACGTTGAAACCAAACCGGGCACCGGCTACCCGACCAAATGGGAAGACCAGACCAGCTATCGCGGCGGGTGGGAGATGCACAAAGGCAAACTGCGACTGAAATCCACCGGGCGCGGGCGTATCATTGCCAATATCTTTCACAATCCCAGCCTGCCGAGTATGGACGATTACTACGAGCCGTGGACATACGATTATCAGAATCTGTTCAACGCTCCCGAGGGTGACGATCAACCGACCGCCAAACCGATTTCGATGGTTACGGGTGAATATATCGATATCGAAGCCGGTCCCAATTGGGATGACGACCTGGGCGGTTCCCCGGTGTATGGTCAGAACGATCCAAACCTGGAAGGATTGACCGAAGAGCAGAAACAACAGTTGTTTGCCATCCAGCGGCTGGTCTTTTTTTACTTCCCGCGCATCTGTAATCACTGCACGAATCCCGCCTGTGTCGCCTCCTGTCCCTCGGGCGCTTTGTACAAGCGCGGTGAAGACGGCATCGTGTTGATCGATCAGAATCGTTGTCGCGGCTGGCGTTCCTGTGTCGCGGCCTGCCCTTACAAAAAGACGTATTTCAACTGGTCGACCGGTAAATCCGAAAAATGTCTGCTATGCTTCCCCCGTGTCGAGACCGGGCAGGCGCCTGCCTGTTTCCACTCCTGTGTGGGGCGTATTCGCTACCTCGGCGTGGTTCTGTATGATGCCGAACGGATCGAGGAAGTGGCCGCTCTGCCGCGGGAGGAACTTATCGACGGCCACAGGTCACTGATTCTTGATCCCAACAACCCGCTGGTCATCGAAGAGGCCATGAAAGCCGGTATTCCGGAATCGACCCTCAAGGCGGCCCGCCAGTCTCCGGTGTACCGGTTCGTAAAAGAGTGGAAGCTGGCTTTACCGCCGCACATAGAGTATCGCACCCTGCCGATGTTGTTTTATGTCCCTCCTATGTCAGCCGTGACCGCTTCGTATGACGGTAAAGTCGTCAACGGCACCAGTGAAGAGTTTTTTCATGATATCAACGATTCACGGGTACCGATGCAGTTTCTCGGCAACCTGTTCGGCGCCGGATACACGGGAAAAATCGAATACGCCATGCGTAAACAGAAGGCGGTGCGCTGGTACCGGCGGGCTCTTACCGTCGGGGATATCGACATGGAGACGGCGAAACGTATTCTCCATGAAGCCGACTGTAGTATCGAAGAAGCGGAAGCTATTTACAGATTGACCTCGCTCTGCACGGCCGAGGAACGATTTGTCATCCCGCCGGCTCACCGTGAAACAGCGATCGAGGCTCTTCAGGATCCGATGACCCGTAAACAGGAAGTCGGTTTCGGCTTTATGTCCGGTCCGAGGAGGGGGATGTGAACCCGGTCATGACCAGTACCGAGAAGTTTGTTCTGCTGAGCGAATTACTGAAATATCCGAATGATGACCTGCGGCAACGGGTTTCGGATTGCCGGAAGCATTTGCATGCCGCAACGCCTGAAGCTGCCGCCGCTGTTATGCGTTTTTTCAGACACTCAGAGGAAACTGATCTTGCCGAAATGCAGGAGATGTACACGCGCACCTTTGAGATCAACCCGGTGTGTGCTCTTGAGGTCGGTTGGCAACTGTTCGGCGAGCGGTACGAACGGGGTACTTTTATTGTCAAAATGCGTCAGACGTTACGTGAACTTGACCTCCCCGAATCGACGGAACTGCCGGATCACCTTACTCACGTGTTGCCGGTGCTGGATCGCCTGCCGAATGCGGAGGCGGCGGATTTTGCCGGGTTGTTTGTCGTCCCGGCGATGGAAAAGATGATTTCAGGTTTCAAAGATACAAGCTGCATCTATTGCGATCTTCTCAACGGTATTCTCTGCGAAGTAAGAGAAAGGTGTAGTAAAGGAGCCAGACATGAGTAACCCGTTCGGTCACCTGGAACTGTTGCTGTTCGGTATCCTGCCGTACACGGCGATGTTTGTGTTTTTTCTTGTGACCATCATACGCTATCGCGTTCAGACATTCACGTATTCAAGCTTATCGTCGCAGTTTCTGGAGAACCAGGTACATTTCTGGGGAGTGGTGCCGTTTCATTATGGTATTATCATCATCCTCACCGGTCATGTTCTCGCTTTTTTGCTGCCGGAACAGTTGCTGACCTGGAACAGTATTCCCTGGCGACTGTACATCCTCGAAATGACAGGGCTGGTTCTCGCCTCTCTGACCCTGACCGGACTGATAGCGCTGATACTGCGTCGTAAGACGATTCACAAAATCGTTGAAGTAACCACTACCGTCGACTGGATTCTTCTGTTTTTGCTTTTGTTTCAGGTCGGTTTGGGCATTTACATCGCCGTCCTGCACCGCTGGGGTTCTTCCTGGTTTGCCGCGACCATGGCTCCGTATCTGTGGTCGCTGGTCAAGCTGAACCCGGACATCGGCTATGTGGTTGGTATGCCCTTGTTGGTGAAACTGCACATTATCGGGGCCTGGTTGATCATAGGGTTCTTCCCGTTCACGCGACTGGTTCACATTCTGGTCGTACCAAACCCGTACCTCTGGCGAAGAACACAGGTGGTGCGCTGGTACCGAAACTGGCGAAAATATCAGGCGTCTGCATAAACCACATGAAATAATCGGAGTGATAGTAAAGTGACAGAAAAAGGTAAAGCGATAACCGTTCTGAGCCTGAATACTATTGCCTTCACGGTTTGTTTCGCCGTCTGGATGGTGAATGGTGTTTTGGTAACGTACCTGGTTGACAACAATATATTTGACTGGACGAAATCGGAGATGGGCTGGTTGATCGGAATACCGGTACTTTCCGGCGCGCTCTTTCGTCTGCCGGTAGGTATTCTGACCGACAAGTACGGGGGACGCATCGTTTTCACGGCGGTGATGATAATCGCGGCGATCCCGATGTATTTCCTGAGTGTGGCCAATGATTTCTGGAGTTTCCTGTTCAGCAGTATCGGTTTTGGGTTGGCGGGGACATCTTTTGCGGTAGGTATTGCTTACACGTCGGTCTGGTTTCGCAAGGAACATCAAGGCACCGCCCTCGGTATTTTCGGAGCCGGCAACGCCGGCGCGGCTCTGACCAGTATGGGCGCTCCCTTTCTGCTGTTGTGGCTCACCCATGACGGCGATAACCTTGACGCCTGGCGGACCATGCCCAAGCTCTACGCGATCGGGTTGTTTCTGATGGCGGTGATCTTCTGGGTCCTGACCTACCACAAGAAAGTCGATGATTCTCATATCACCAGCCTGTCCCAGCGGCTCCAGCCCCTTAAGCAAATACGGGTATGGCGGTTCGGTCTGTATTATTTTCTCGTTTTCGGCGGTTTCGTAGCCCTGGCCCAATGGCTCATACCGTACTATGTCAACGTCTATACCATGAGTGTGGCCTCAGCCGGGCTGATGGCCGCGATATTCAGTCTGCCGTCCGGAGTGGTGCGCGCGCTCGGCGGGTACATGTCGGACAAATGGGGAGCGCGGCGCGTCATGTATCTCGTTTTGGGGTCTATACTGGTATGCAGCGCTTTGTTGATTATTCCCCGGATGGATATTGAGTCTCCCGGAAAGGGAATCATGAGCCGCAAGAGCGGAACCGTGACCCTGGTAAATGACAGCCTGATTGTGGTTGACGGAGCCGAGCACGTTTTACGGTCCTCTCGCGGACAGACATTGACCCTGGCCGAAAAAGACGAAGGGACCTACATACTGCCGACAGGAAAATGGTGGCAGAAACCGGTGGTAAAAGTCGGTGAAAAGGTTCATAAAAAACAACTGCTGGCTCGGGGTGTTACGCATATTTATTTCCAGGCCAACGTATGGATATTCACGATTCTCGTTTTCATCATCGGCTTCATGATGGGAATCGGAAAGGCCGCCGTTTACAAACATATCCCCGACTATTTCCCGAATGATGTGGGTGTTGTCGGAGGGATCGTGGGAGTGTTGGGAGGACTGGGCGGTTTCTTCTCTCCCATCCTGTTCGGATATCTCCTCGAGGGTACGGGACTCTGGACTACGAGCTGGATGTTTTTCGCGGTGTTGACTGCGATCTGTCTGTGGTGGATGCATCGAGTGATTCAACGTATGCTGCGCAGGGAAATGCCGCAGGCTATGCAGCAAATGGACAGCGTGAAGGCTGACTGATGTTGACCGTAAACAGATCATCCGACGTGCGGATGAAGTGAAAGGCTGACCATGAAACAGATGGAACGATGGGATGTCGAAGACTCCGGTTTCTGGGAGAGTACCGGGAAAAAAGTGGCGACACGCAACCTGTGGATTTCGATTCCCAACCTGTTGCTGGCTTTTTCCGTCTGGATCTACTGGGGTGTGATTGTCGGTCTTATCCAGGGAATCCATGACACGGCCCCGGAACTGTTCAATTTCACGGTAGGGAATGGCGGCCTGCCGCTCACCGGTAATGCCTACAAAGCGTTGCTCTATACCCTGCCGGCGGTGGCTGGTCTGGCCGGGGCGACCACCCGTATTCCGAACTCTTTCATGATCGCGATTTGTGGAGGCAGGAACGTCAAGTTCATGACGACGTTGCTTTTGATTCTTCCCGCCCTTGGTACCGGTCTGGCTCTTCAAAATCCGAATACCAGTTTCAATACGTTTATCGTGCTGGCGGCTCTGTCGGGAATCGGAGGAGGAGCCTTCGCATCCTCCATGTCGAATATCAGTTTCTTTTTCCCCAAACGTATGCAGGGACTGACCCTGGGCCTGAATGCCGGTATCGGCAACCTCGGCGTGGCCGTCATGCAGGTGGTGATACCGCTGGTCATTACCTACCCGTTATTCGGCGGCCGGTCCTACCTGCTTTCGGGCAACGAAACATGGGTACACAACGGGGCCATGGTTTGGGTTCCGATTCTCGCCTTTTTTGCCATACTGGCTTTTTTCTTCATGAACAATCTCCCCCAACACAAATGCGGGCCTACTCCGATTGCCGTGGGAAAGTATCTCTGGCTGGAACTGCTCGGATACGGGGGAGCTGCGGTCGCCATTTTTTTCCTGCTGATGCCGTGGGGCGGATTCCCGGAGCTGCTTAAGATTTTTGTCGTCCTCGCTATTGCTGTCGTGACAACTCTGGCTCTGATGCGTTACCTCACCCCGAAAAAGACCAAAGATAATCTCATCGGTCAGTTTGAAATCTTTCGTGATAAACACAACTGGGTAATGACCTATTTGTATGTTATGACTTTCGGTTCGTTCATCGGCTACGCCAACGCTTTTCCGAAACTATTGAAGGATGTGTTCGGCTATATCAGGGTTGGTGCCGATGGTCAGCCGCTGGCTCAGGCGATTGTCAATCCGCACGCTCCGGATATCCTGAAATTCGCTTTTCTGGGAGCGGCGATGGGAGCAGCGATTCGTCCGGTGGGAGGGTGGCTTTCCGACAAGCTGGGGGGAGCGCGGGTGACACATTGGGATACACTCATCATGATTATAGCTGCGCTGGCTTGCGGCTATGTGGTAAGCCTGGCCAGCGCCTCGCCTACTCCGGAGAAATACTTCATCCCCTTCCTGCTTTTGTTTATTGTTCTTTTCGCTGCAACCGGTATTGGAAACGGCTCGACCTTTCGCATGATAGCGGTTATTTTCCCCAAAGAACAGGCCGGTCCTGTCCTGGGCTGGACATCGGCAGTCGCCGCCTATGGTGCGTTTCTGATTCCGAAGATTTTCGCTACTCAGATCAAGGCGGGAACACCGGAGAAAGCCTTGTACGGATTCGCCATTTATTATCTGAGTTGTCTGATTCTCAACTGGTGGTTCTATGCCAGAAAGAACGCACCGGTCCCCTGTTAACGTTGAGCGATTGAATGTCCGTCGGTTTGAAAATGGTAAAGGAAAGGAATCGTTGCAGAAGTGAAATAAAAAAAATATAATATACCGACTCCGAACCCGGCGCGGCCCTCGTGGTTGGCCGGGACTCTACGGCCGGGGGAGCAATCGCCCGACCTGCCCGTTTTGGCAAAGGAGCTTTATCAGCATAAAAGCTTAAAGTTAACCGTTGCCGAGCGGCAACGGTTTTTTGATGATAAATATGATGAATATCACGAACGCGTACATAATGGCCGGCGGAAAAAGCCGGCGCATGGGGCGAGACAAACTCTTTCTCCGGGTGAACGGTGTACCCCTGCTGACCAGGACCCGGCGGGTGTGCCGCGACCTGTTTGCAGAGGTTTACATAGTCGCAAGGGAAACAGCCCGGTTCCAGGCGACAGGCTGCCCGGTGCTTTTGGATGCCGAAGGTGTCGAGGGGCCGCTGGCCGGAATTATTACGGCCCTGCGTCATTGCGGCGAACCGGCCTGCTTTGTGACGGCAGCCGATCTGCGGGACCTGGATCAAACGGTGATAAAACGTTTGCTCGAGGCTTATGCCGGTGAACAGTTCTTGGGTATTCGGGAGCCGGATCACTGTCAGCCCTTGTGCGGGATTTACGGTGTTTCATCATTGCCGGTATTTCTTGAAGCCGCCGGTCGAGGGGAATACGCCCTGCATATCATTCTTCAGGATCTCGATTGCCGCTATATCGAACACGGTCTCAAGGTGTGGCGAAACGTCAACAGCCCGGTTGACCTGGCGGATCAGCGGGATGGGGGTAAGAATGTTTGAACTGGGCATTGTCGGGAACAAGAACTCCGGTAAAACGACTTTGATTGAATCGCTTTTGCCCCTGTTGACCGATCTGGGATGCCGGGTCGGGACAATCAAACATACGTCCCACCAACACAGTTTCGACACGAAGGGAAAAGACACCTGTCGTCACCGGGCGGCGGGAGCAGTGATGACGATGGCCGTAAGCAGTGGAGAACTGGCTTTGTTCTGTGGAGATACGGCCCTCCATGAGACTATCATTACACAGGTGATGACGAAACGGTGCGATCTTTGTCTGGTTGAAGGCGACCGGACGGCAAGCCGCCCCATGATTTTTTTGACCAGGGGCTTCAACCGGGAACGGGATACGGTTCCTGACAATGTTCTGGCCAGTTACGGACCGGTATCGTTGTCTGATGAGATACCACATTTCACTCTCGATGGCGTCGAGGAGCTGGCGAAGTTTATTTTTGAAAACGCAATGCCGGGGGGGAGCAGATGACGCAACTGGGTGACCGTCTGAGATATCTTCGGGTGTCGTTGCTGAATTACTGCAACCTCTCCTGTTTTTACTGTAAGCCCGCAACCCGCACTTGCAGACAGACAGGTACGGCTGACATATCAGTGCTGACCGAAGCGATAGCGACACTGCACGGTTTCGGAGTGCGCAAGGTGCGTTTCACCGGCGGCGAGCCGACTTTGCACAAAGAATTAATATCACTGGTGAAAACTACCCGGTCGCTTTCCGAGGATACATACTGCGCCTTAACCACCAACGGCCTGCTGTTGTCGAAACTGGCCGGGCCGCTGGCCGAAGCGGGACTGAACAGTGTCAATATCTCACTCGATACCCTGCAACCGGAGAGGTTCAGACAGATAACGGGAGTGAACGGTCTGGATCGGGTGCTTGATGGTATCCGGGCCGGTATCGGTGTCATCCCGGAAGTAAAACTGAACTGCGTGATGATGAAAGGTGTCAACGATGACGAGGCTACTGAAATGGTGGCCTTTGCCGACGACCTCGGTGTCGATATCCGCTTTATCGAGTATATGCCGACGAGAGGAAGCGGCACGAGACAGGATTTGTATATCCCCGGCCATCAGGTAATGAGTTCACTTCCGTATACATTGACCCCGATGCCCGGACGGCGGAGCCTGGCCGCCCGTTACTATCGCGCTGATGATCTGAACATACGGGTCGGCTTTATCAACGCCGTAAGTCATTCCTTCTGCGCCCACTGCGACCGGATACGGTTGACCTCGGATGGTTGTCTTTATGGTTGTCTGTTTTCGGGACAGAAGATAAATCTTTTTGAACTGTTGACCCACGGTTCCGCGAGTGTCCGTTATTCGCTTAAACAATTACTTGACAGCAAACAGTACCTCGGTTGTCCGAAGATTGGAAAACCAACGGAAGACCTGCCGTCATTTGTAGATATGGGAGGCTGAGATGAGCAGGCTGAGTCATATCGACGATGAGGGAAAGGCGCGGATGGTCGATGTCGGCGATAAGGCTGTCACCCGTCGCACGGCGACGGCGTCGGTGCAGGTACGGATGAACCACGCGACATTGACCGCCGTCAGGAACAACCGGATCGCCAAGGGAGATGTGCTGTCGGTAGCCAGGCTGGCCGGTATTCAGGCCGCCAAGAAGACAGCTTCGCTGATCCCCTTGTGCCACCAGGTGCCGCTGAACCATGTGGATATACAGTTCACTGTGGACACCGAGCGTGATCTTGTTCTCATCACGGCGGTGGTGTCCGCCGACTGGACAACAGGTGTGGAGATGGAGGCCTTAACTGCATGCAGCGCAGCCGCCCTGACAATGTACGACATGGTTAAAGCCATGCAAAAAGATGTGGTGATAGACGATCTGAAACTGCTGTCCAAGAAAGGAGGCAAGTCGGGTGACTTTACACGGTCGGATACATAGCATTTCAATCTCTGCTAAGAAGGGAACCAAAAAGCATAATGTCCCGACAGCCGAGTTACGGGCGCAGTTCGGAATTGTGGGTGACGCTCACGCCGGATCGGATCGTCAGGTCTCGCTGTTGCCGCTGGAGTCGTTCGATCTTGTCAGGACAAAACTCCCTGATATCGCGCCGGGTGATTTCGCGGAGAATCTGACTATTACCGGCCTGGATCTGCATAAAGTGACGATCGGTACACGTTTCATAGTCGGCGACAGTATCGAGTTGGTCGTGACCCGGATCGGAAAGCAATGTCATCACGGTTGTTACATACGGACAGTAGTCGGGGACTGCATCATGCCCCGTGAAGGTCTGTTTGCCGATGTGGTTACCGGCGGACGGATATCGGTCGGTGATCCTGTAACCGTAGTTGAGGGATGATGTACAAGGTCGGAATCATCGTGGTATCGGATCGGGCCTTTCGGGGCGAACGTCCCGACTGTTGCCTTCAGGCTTTTACTGATGTACTGAAAAAAAGCTCATTTGAAATAGCAGACAGCAGGCTGGTCGATGATGAACCGGAGAATATTCGAAGCGCTCTGACGGAGTTCGTGACCCGTGAGTATCAGTTGGTCTTTACCACCGGCGGGACCGGCTGTGGCAATCGTGACCATACACCCGAAATAACACGGGAGATTGTAGAAAGATTCACGCCGGGGATCGACGAAGCCATCCGTTCATTCAGTCGCGAGAAAACGCCGTTTGCCATGTATTCCCGCGGCGTATCGGGCATCGCGCGGCGGACCCTGATTATTAACCTTCCGGGTTCGCCACAGGCGGTAAATGAGATCGTTTCATTTCTGTTGCCGACTCTGCATCACCCTTTGAAACTTATCGCCGGAACCCTGAGCGACTGTCGGGAGGATACGAAGCGGTGATTTCTCTGGCGGAAGCGTGGCGGTTACTCGAGCGGAACGTAGCCGTTCTGGGCAGTACGAACATTCCGGTTACAAAAGCGGGCGGCTGGGTGGCGGCGGAAGAAATACGGGCGTCTATCAACGTGGCGCCGTTTCGCAACTCGGCGATGGACGGCTTCGCCGTCGCCGCCGGGCAACTGGACAAACTACCGGCGATTCTGGAAGTTGCGGCCACTCTGTTCGCAGGCAGACAGACGGATACGGTTGTCTGTGATGAAAACAAGGCGATTAAAGTAATGACCGGAGCATTGGTCCCGGATGTTTACGATGCAGTTATCCCGATTGAAGATGTTGATTATGACGGCCGCACGGTGACGATCTCGCAGCCGGTGAAACCGGGTCAGCATATCCGTCTGCCGGGGGAGGATATTACCGCGGGGGAACGTATATTCAACAAGGGTGAGACAATCGAAACATTAGCTGTCGGGGTGCTGTCCTCGCTGGGGTTGGAAACAGTCAGGGTCGTCCGGAAACCGACCGTGAAAATTATCAATACCGGTGATGAATTGGTGCCGCCGGGTCGGCCGCTCGGAAAAGGCAGGCTTTATGATTCCAATGGTCCGACGGTACAGTCGATGATCGGTCGCTTCTGTTCCTCGATTGACTGTCGGCCTCACACCGCGGATGACCTTGACCGACTAACCCGGGAG
>JAJRTA010000086.1 GCA_024278515.1 Candidatus Zixiibacteriota bacterium | reverse complement strand
GCGTCAACCCGTTTGCCCGAGGAAAATTTGTACTGGGTGTCGAACATCGAAGACGGCAGAATCTGTGACAGGAGATTTTCAAGAAGCATCTCCCCCAGCCCACCGCGCAGTTTGGGCGGTTTCAACAGGTCGGAGAGCGACTGGATATTCCTGCCGACCGCCTCGATATTCTCGGCCTGTGTTTTCAACTGTCCGAGGCGACGCTCGATATCAACCAGCAGTTCCAGTCGTTTGTCAATCGCCCCGGTTCCTTCGGCCAGCCGTTCGTTCATGTTCTGCCCGACCTGATCAAGCGACGAACGCAACGCCACCAACCCTTCCACCTGTTTTTGCAACAGTTCGCTTTTGAGTTGTTCGAGGGCCAGTTTCACCTGATGGTCGGAATCGGAACGACGCCGGGGTAGTCTGATAAATAAAATAACCAGCAGTATGACAATGAGTCCGAGCAGACCTGCTATTAGAAGGGTGGTGCTGTCCATCGGTTTTTTTCGCCTCTTACTGCGGAAGGTATTTCAGGTCACCCTTTTTCGGCAGGTGATTTTTCAACAGGTCTTTGTGCAGCATCAACCTGACCGTCCTGCTCTCCTCGTCGAAATACTCATCCGAGGGCGTGATCCCCCAGATATACTTGGCCATGAGATGGCTGGTCGCGTAATCGTACAGCCCTACTTCGTTGCGATCAAAGCGAACCCCGAAGCGATAACCTTCTAGGGTTTCGTCTCCGTTATACTGTTCACCATGAAGCACCGAGGCCACCGATTTCAGGCGATCATCGGAACTGAACAGCAGATTGCCGGTAACATCCTGAGCCGAATCGAATCTGAACTCAAACCCCAGCCATTTATCATCGGCTCTGATTGTGTAATTGTCACCTGAGGCCAGTTCATCCCCTTTTTTCAAGCCACCGGGCCGGATCATCAGACGGTTTTTTATTACTTTATCAATAAACTCATCAAACCCTTTGACAAAACCTGCCCAGTCCCCGGTACCGGTCGCATCGACAAGCAACTTTCTGATCTCGGGGACCGATTGCGAATAAACCTTCTTGAAATCGCCCGACATGTTGAGATACAGTTCAAAAAAGTTGTCCTGTCCGATACGGTCCAGAAGATAGGCGCAAAACAGACCGGCCACCGGGTAAGCGATGTCGGCTCCGGAATGCTGGTTGAATTCCTTTATCGACAGGAGGCTGTCCAGGTCAACCAGGTCTTCCCGGTACAGGAACGCCCCCAGATCCAAAAGAGAGGTGGGCGTCTTCCCCCAGCGTCCTCCGTAGTTGACCGCGACCCCTTCACGGATCAGCGGCTGAGTGTACAACGGCAATGATTTCAGCTTGAGATTTACCATCAGATGAAGCAACTCATGGTAATGGGGGAAGAAAGTGCTTATCAGATCGTTGGAAGCCAGATCAAGCATCCCTTTCACCGGGTGGCCTGAGATCAGTTCGACCGTGGAGTCATCGCTGCAGTAGAAGTAGTCTATTTTCTGTTGCTCGATACTTTTCAACAGGTCGTCTGAAAAATTCAGTGAGTCGGCCATCCGTTCGATGAAGAGATCGGCCTCTTCCAGCACCACCGGGTTCAGGTAACGTCTGGCATTCGGGTCGATATGCAAACGAAAGTACCTGGTTTCCTTTGTCGGCCAGTCCCGGCAGTAGTAATCCTGCGGGTAACACAACCACCAGTAACGGCCGTCGAACTGCATGAAATAATTATGCTCGACCAGTTTTCCCTCGACAATATTGGAATACAGCAATCGCTGGTAATTCTGGTCATCAAGAGCAATTATCCGTTTAGCCACCGGCTGGAGATAATCCCGGAACAGTTTCAGATCCCGGATAATGGGGGAAGAGCAGTCGTTTTTCAGCGGCACATCGGTAAACGTGATATCAAACCTGGTGGCGCGTCGCAGCGAAGCTTCACTCCACAGGTACATGGCCGATTCGATATTACCGGAAATCAGAAGGTCGAAATACTGGGCCAGGATGTCGATCGGACGTTCGCCGACTACCGAAGTCTGGGCCACAACGGGTTTGTTTGCAAACAATAATAACAGCAATAACCAGAGTAGAACTTTTTTCATCTTGAAAGGCTCCTGTAAAAGCAGAAATTTGTCAGACAATATTACCCATTCTACACATGATGTCCAGAATTGATACAAAAAAGCCTGCCGCCAGGGCAGGCTTTTTTCGATAAGTTTACAGGCGATAACAGCCCTTTAGAAATTGAATCCGATGCTGAACCGGTGGGTCGACTGGAGTCGACCGAAATCCTGCCAGGCGTAATCGATCAGAAGATCGGTATCCTCGGTTACATGAGTAACCAATCCCCCACCCAGAGAGAGACCCCGTTCATCGGTTTCAAATCTGTAACCGCCACGCAGGAAAAACTTCTCGTCGTACTGCCACTCGGCCCCCAGCGACCCCTGCTGACTGGCGTCGTTGGGATGTTTCACCTCAGCCGACATGGTAACTCCGGACTTCGAAGTCATCATGAAATCATAGGCCAGACCGAAACGGAACATCATCGGCAGATCGTACGGAGCAGTCTTGATTGTCGCGCCAATTGGAGCGTTGGCCCCTTCCCCAACCTGATCGTCATAGCTGACGTCCAGATCAGGGCCGGAGAACTGCATATCCGGTCCCATATTGGTGATGCTCATACCCATCCGAAGCGATTTGAACCCGGTGTACAACAAGGTTCCGAAATCAAAAGCAAACCCTGATGCGTTCTCTTTGTGGATTCTTTCACCGACATACTTGAAAGTACCCCCGAAAGCGAACCGGTTGGTCAACTGACGGGCATAACTAACGCCGATGGCATAAGACACCGCCGAGTAATAGTCACCGGTGCCGTCCTGTTGTTCGAAAGTAGTAATCTCCTGATCATCCATTGAAAGAACCGAGGCCGAGACACCGAACACGCCGATATCCTCGAAGCTACGAGCATAACCGAAGTAATTCAGGTCGATATCGAGCAGCCAGTTGACATTGGTGAAACTGATTGACGAGTTATCGATTTCAACCAGCCCGGCCGGGTTCCAGTACATCGAGTAGACATCGTTGACCAGCGCCACCGATGCCTCGCCCGTTCCCTGGTATCTTGATCCAACGCCGATCTTCAGAAATTGTGCACCGGCGCTGCCGTTTCTCACCGATCCTGCGGAGGCGGTCGTGGCCGCCAGTAAAAGCAGCATCAGCCATACAAACTTTTTCACTTCACACCTCCAGTTATTTGATAATGGCAAAGCGCCCGAGGTGCTCGCCATAATCAGATTCCACGTGATATATGTAAATACCGCTGGCTACCAGACGACCGTTGTCCGTCTGCAGGTTCCATGTCTCGGAACCGTCATTATCGGTATGCTTCAGGGTCGCCACCAGGTCGCCGGCCATGGTGTAAATCCTGATGGTGCAATCGGCCGGGATTCGGTTGAAGGTAATCACCGATTGCTGTTCGCCCGTTTCCACCATACCGGAGTAATGTCCGAAATACGGGTTGGGCACCACGCGGATGTTTTTGAGTTCATTAGCGGCAGCCGAGGAGCTGATACCATCCGGCTTGAAAGAGAAAACATCATCAGGACCGTTCAGCGCCGCTCCCGCGATAGTGGCCACATCACCGACGGAAGGATCCCAGTTATCAACATCCAGCGAGAAAAGCCAGGTGTAGTGATACGGGAACGCCGTGTCGGAAACTGAAGCGGATTCGTTGTACGGCCAGTCAACAATCGAGATAGCCTGACTGTTGTTCCAGTTACCGGTTCCGGCCCAGTCGAGAACGGCAAGCGACACCCGCTCGTTGGCTGTTGTATTCCAGACTTCAAACGGCACCCAATAAGGTATGTCGTCGCCGTAATACCAGTCCAGAAGCCAGGCGGCACGGGTGGAATCGCCGGTGTAGCGCAGTTCGTATGTGTTACGATACGGTTCGTTGCCCCAGATATAACTGTCATCATCGTACAGCCAGGCGATTGGCGGACCTTCAATAGTCGCAATGTTGAATGTGGTGTCGTTGGAGGAGAATGAGGTCTGCCCGAAACTTTCCGGAACATGGTCACCATCGGTCACAACCACCCGTAATCCTTCGACCACTTCGTACATATTAGGATCTCCGGTCACCATTTCCTGATCCTTCAGAAGCGTGTCGGGACCGGAACCGTCAGCCGGGTCCAGATTGATAAGATGCCAGACCGTGGCCTGGTTATCCGGAAGATCTTCAAAAACAACCTGATACTGACTGCCGGTGACCTCAGCCTCATCAAACAGAATCGGCACAACGTTTCCTTTGGTCGGAGTCCCATTGCCGGTATACAGATGTTCCACCGAGGATACCGCATCGAACTGCCCGGCCGGTCCCGGCGTCGGGACAGCCGCGACAACGTTCGAAACCTCACCGGCGATTCCGAAGCCGGACTGCAGCGCATCCACTCCGGTGCCCGTATCGGCATGATCAAACGCCACAAGGCAGTACCAGTACTCGACACCATTGAAGAGGCCGGTGTCGATAAAGGAGTGCGGAATCGGATCCCCGGGATTGGTCACCGAGTAGGTGGCAATAGGGCTGTAGTCCAGGTCGAGACAACTGTTGCCGGTATTATAAATCGGTTCGCCCCAGGTTTTCCCCTGATTTTCAGAGCGGTACAATTTGTACCCGACAAAGTCTATTTCACCGCTGAGCGGATCGACACTGGTCTCGGAAGTATCCGTCCAGTTCAGGTAAACCTTTTCGTCCCCGGCCCGAACAGTCAACCTTGGCGTAGCCGGGGGTTGCGGCCCGATGAACGAATTATCGTAGAGTTCCTGAGCCAGAGCCGCGTTGTTGCGGAAATCTTCTTCATCCTCACCCGCCACGATAGCGTAGACACAACGCACCGTGGCTCCGGCGTTGAGCTGGATACCGCGGGTACACTGAATATAGAACTGATCAGTCGGGGGAAGGGACTCATCGAACTGTGTGCTGTTGATCAGCTCGAACATACCGGCATCGTCGATACTGGTAACAATGGCCCAGTCGTCGGTCCGGAAAGCGGTAGTGCCGAGTCCCCCCGGCATTTCGAGTATTTTGGTTCCCATAATGCCGGTAGGTACATTACGTCCCCAGCCCGGATCCCAGCCGCGGACATCGTAGTTCCAGGCAAGATTTTCTTCCGGGTCGAACATGACCATGTCATTCAGGCGGCCGTTTTCGCCGGTTCCATCGGGACCACCGACATCAATATCTATGTACAGTCCGAAAGCGAACTCGGGGTAGTCCTGATCCGAGGTGTTGGTTATTTCCAGCACCACGAACAGGAAGTCATCATTATAGCAGTAGTTCCACTGCATTATGGTTTGAGTCAACTCCAGCCCCAAAAGCGGAGCGCCCTGAGCGGCATCGCTGAACCGGTAATGCGACTCCTGAAGCGAAGTCGGACCGCCCGGGTTGTAGGTTGCGGCCAGCGGGTCCCAGAGTTCATTATAGTCAAAGTCGCTGATCGACGGATCCCACTTACGCCAACCAAAAGCCGGGTTTCCGGCGCCGAGTCCGACCGTATCGGCCGGATCATAGTTGTAGTAGCGTGTGGTATCAGTCGACAGGTAGATACGGTACTTATCCTCACCATTATTAGGCATGGGGAGGGCTTCAAAGTCATCATAAGTGTTGGCCACCAGAGTATCTCCGTTGGGTGTAATCGCCCCCATCCAGTAACGAATTTCTCCTATATAATTGTGACCGGAGTTACGCGGCCATTCCCCGGACGGATAACCATAATACTGATAACCACCGATATAACCGAAATTGTCAACGGTAGTTGCGATATTACCCTTGTTATGGGTAATCTGGTCAAGTGTCTCCACTCCTGGTGACAGGGCCGCCGGCGTGCGCGGGTTGTTGGGGTCCTGTAAAGCACTGTGACTGATCGGACGAGCCGTCGCCAAAGTAGCCGAAACCAGCACAAGCAGCAGTATCACCCAACCAGACCCGGTTGTATTATGTGTTGTTTTCATTCTTGCTGCTCCGCTTAAAAGTTATATTCCAGCCCAAACCTGACGGTACGGGGTGGAGAATAGTTTTGAGGGTCATGGTCATACAGACGGTCGAGGCGGGCCAGTTCGGCCGCTTCTTCACTGGTCCCCAACGCGGTACCGATTATATGTCCGTCGTTATCGGGCTGACCGGTGCGTGAATAGACATTAATTATGTTGCGCCGGTCGAAGAGATTGTCAACCTCGGTAAACAGGCTCAGCGTGCGACCTTTACCGCCGATTGTAAAGTCCTTCTTGAGACGCATATCAACAGTATAGTAAGCCGGCAGACGGCCTTCGTTGCGTTCACCCAAACGGTTCCCCATAGCATCGGTCGGCGTGTAGGGCAGACCGGAACCGTAGTGACCGACAGCAGTCAAACCCCAGGCTCCTGGAAGTTTCAGGCCGAATAATCTGCCGTTCCACTCAGACGGAACCTGATAGCTGAGCACCGCGGTAACTGTGTGACGCTGGTCGAAATCCAGAGGGTATTCACGAAGCGGGGCTATCGTGTCTTCCGTCGAGGTTATAAAGGTATAGTACGGCTCGGTGGCAAACGAGCTGTTACCGGTAGCCTGCATATAACCGTATGAGATAGAACCACCGAAATAACCACCCATAGGCAGTTTTTCGATCTCAACATCAAACCCGGTAACGGAACCGTAGTCACCGTTATCAAAGTAGGTTACAATGTTGTTGCCGGGCCGCACCGATCCGCGGGTAGTGACCAGATCGGAGATGTCTTTGTAATATGCCGTCAGATCAATTCTTAAATTGTTATTGATCAGGTGATCAAGCCCGATCTCGTAAGCAATCGTCTGCTCCGGTTCCAGGTCGGGATTGCCGAGCAAAGGCAGCCCGGAGGTAACATCACCCTGCAGGTTGGTGTACATGAACAGGTACTGAGGCTCCTGATAGTACACGCCGTAGTTGAAGTGCATGACGGAGTGCATCGAGATGGGAAATGATACACCCAGACGGGGCGACAGACGTGTTTCCGATTTGGCTTCCACGTACGGATCACCCACCCACGAAGTATCCCGGGCCGCTATGTTGTAGCTGATATCGGCATTGCGATAATCGAATCGCAGACCCATATTAATGACGAAATCCTTGTACTCCAGCTTATCCTGCAAATAAGCAGAGGCAAGAAGCGGGCTGTTGGAGTATTTCTCTCCGTAAGGGAAAGTATTGTAAAACTGTTTCAGATCCCATTTGATATTGTAGCGTCGGATCTCAATACCGCCCTTGATCTGGTTCGTCTTGTTCAACTGCGAAAGCAGGCTGATCTTGAATGAAGTATACCTGGCTTCGCGGCGACGGAAAGTCGGATCGAAATCATCCCCGGTAGTAAACCCGGTGGCATGATAAGGATTGTTGAAGTCGTAGATGCCCGATCCGAGGTAGTTGGAATCATCGATCGTTCCGTTGTAAACGCCGTTTTCATCTTCAGAATAGCCCGGCCACTGGTCCCACGGGATGTAGAGCAGATGTTTGGGGCCCTGCCAGGTCCTTGTCTTGAACGTATTCAGGGTTGTTGAGAGGATCATACTCTCACTGAAATTGTAATTCCCGCTGAAACCGGCCAGGTAGGCTTTTCTCTCAACCCGGGGCAAACCATCGAGGTTGAAATCATACGAACGACCATTTACATCCCGATGCGTGTAGATGTCACCTGTAAGTTCGTGATACGTAACATGACTCTTCAGCCGCAAGTGCGGAGTCGGCTGGGCCGAGATTTTAGCCGTCCAGGTATATGCGTCGGTGCCGTTTGCCGGCAGAGAGGTTGCATCGGTGATGTATTCACCGGCCGTAAAGAAATTGAACCGTTTGGGATCAAAACCCATCAGCGGTCCGGAAAGGTTGAAAGCGACTGACCGGTTGCCGTTTCGTTTCAGGTTACCCCAATCGCCGGTGTTGACATCATACTTGTGGGTGGCCCCTTCGTAGAAACGAATACCGCCGTGGTATTCCGGTCCGCCGTCTCGGGTTACCGCCCGCACCACACCGGAGAGGGCTTCACCGTATTCGGCGGTGTACCCGCTTGAGGTGAGTGAAAGCTCTTCAAGGGCCGATGGCATAATCCGAATCCCGACCGTGGAGTAGAACGGATCCTGAATCGAGAATCCGTCGTAGTAGTAGGCCACCTGACCGGCCCGGCCGCCACGGACGTGGAGGGCGGCGTCACGGCCGACCACTACTCCGGGATAGTTGGTCAGCACCGATTGCACGGTGATGATATTCGGCAGATCCTTCAGCCGGTCGGCAGTGAAAATCACTCTCGACTCGGTCTGGTCAAGCTGAATCACCGGGTTTTCGGCAACCACCACAACCGATCCGCTTATTTCAACCACCTGCTTGTTCAGCTCGAAATCGACCGGTGTGGTCAGATCGACTAAAACACGCACCCCCTGTTTGGTTATTGTCTCATGTCCGACAGAGGTAACCAGCAAATCACACTTCCCGACCGGCACATCGATCAGGAAATACTCGCCATCTTCATCGGTACGGGTAACCAGATTGGTACCCGCCATACGAACCGTTGCCCCCACAATCGGCTCGCCTGTCTGGGAATCAATAACCTCTCCCGAGATCTTGCCACTAACACCTGCGTTCACTGTATTTGTGGAAAAAAACAGCAGGACGACAAGTGTGAGCAAGAACAACGATAGAAGTTGTTTATACAAGGCAACTCCTCCTGCACGAGTTATATTGAACATTATTTTTTCCAGATTCTGATATTTAGACAGAATGCACTTTACAGTATAAAATCGGCTCACCCCCTCAAAACTTTACTACCCGTCACTATTAATCCCGGGGAATTCCCCAAAAAATGAAGCTGCCGTAACCGGGACAAATTATGGGGGGGGGTGGCAGGGTATCGACAAACTCCGTTTATACCGTGCAGGCTCCTGAACAGGCCGCAGGTCGTTTTGAGACTCGACACCAAACTCGTTGTAATATAACAGCGTCGGGGAACACGGATTCGCCGGCCCGATTCCGCAGAACTCAACACAACAGGATAACTTTTGAACAGGTTTTTAGAGACCTGTCTGGCTGTTTACACGGATCATCTGTCAAGTTTTGACTGCCATAACCGATAGCTAAGACCATACAACCCGCGGCACCGATTTCGATAAGGATAAGTGCCCGACAGCATAGGAAATATAAAGTTGTCCAGACTTATTGATCCGGTACGTCAATGAACGAGTGGTCCAAAAGAGTACTCGTATTTATGGCGGTCGCGTTTTTGCTCATCAGCGGCGGGATAACGCAGGCGGCGGAGCAAATCAACATCGCCATACTTACGCGCGACAGTTTGAAATCGACTCTGCGCACCCTGCAGGGGGCCCGGAAAGTCATCGATCGCGCCTACCCGGGGGTCATTTTCCACGAATTCCAGGTAAGCGATGACGCCGGAGAAAATCTGGCCGTCATCGATTCTCTTGATAAAATAAATCCGAAGGTTGTACTGACAGTGGGCAGTTCGGCCACCGAGTTCGCCCAGACTAATTTAGGCGACGTGCCGATTGTCTTCTCGGCGGTAATGTACCCGGTATTATCCGGCTATGTCGCTTCCATGTCGAAACCCGGCGGAAACATGACCGGGGCATCTCTTAATATCCCGATAGAGCTTCAGTTTAAGTATTTCAAAAGAATTCTCCCGGGACTGAAGAAAGTCGGGGTGCTCTATACGAGTAACACGGCGCCCCTGATATCTCACGCCAAAGTCGTGGCCAACAGCGCCGGTCTGATCCTGGTGCCGGTGTTGGTTGATGATTTCAAAGCGTTGCCTCACGCCCTGGATTCACTGGCCAAAACATCCGACGGAATCTGGAGCGTGGCCGATCACAACCTGTTCGATCCCCGGTCAACCCGTTATATCATGATGAACACCCTGCGCAAGGGCGTGCCGTTCATGGGCTTTTCTCGTCACGTGGTTGAATCCGGAGCTTTGTTTGCGCTGGATTTCGACTATAAGGCGATCGGGAAACAATCCGGGGAGATAGTCAAACTGATACTGGCCGGTAAAAATCCCGGCAGTATCCCGGTTACTCAAGCCGACGTGGTCTGGTTTCATTACAACGAAAAGACGGCCGAACACGTCAATGTCAAGATCCCGGATGACCTGGTGGCCGTGGCCAAGGAGGTGTACAGATGAACCTCCGAAGCCTTATCTCTCGCGCCAAACTGCGCACGAAATTTGTCGCACCCATCTCTTTGATCCTGGTCTGTTCAATCTTTGTAATGAGCCTCTACCTGATCCACAAACAGGAAGAAGGATTCAGGACCGGACTGGAATCGAACGGCGAAACCATGATCCGGATCATGGCTCTTCAGGCTGAAAGCGGCGTCCTGTTC
>JAJRTA010000085.1 GCA_024278515.1 Candidatus Zixiibacteriota bacterium | reverse complement strand
TGTTCGAATGCGGTATGAAATCACCCAGGGCACGTTGTAGTTCGCCAGAGGCTATCAGCTCACGCAATGTCCGGCCATCGAGATTGGCGTCGTCCCAGCCCCAGGCGAACTGGTTGTACTTACCGGTCATCTCGTAATACTGCTGGGTCCGGGTATCCGGCAGTACGTGCGTGAATCCTTTTTTGTCATCGGAACTCAGAATCGAATCAGGTTGAAGGTCCGGTCGCAGGTAACCGTAAGTGCTCATAAGATACGCCTGGTAGGCCTGGTAGTCCACGTTGTCGATCGTATAGATGCTGTCCGGTACGTTCCAGTGATCACGGTTGAATTGTTCGAATTCAGCCGTAAGGTCGTCGCCGTTGCTCTGGTATTTGAAAGCCTGCGACAATCCGAACACCTCCACCGCAAGGAACAATAACGGTTTGATCTTGCTTCCGGAGTAAAACTGGCCCAGACCGGGAACGGCCAGTGAATAGATAAACGCCTTCCCCGGCGACTTGTACTCCGGCGGCCGCATGTCCACCTGAGCCAGATCGTTCAGAGTCAGATCTTCATCGTCGGGGACTCCCTCGCTTAAGTTAAACGACTGGTTGCCTGAATAGTCATAATTGTAGCGGATTTTCAAAAGTTCATTCTCGATAAACGATGAACCGGTTTCGGCAAGAATACCGGGAGCGATTGCCAAAAGCAGCAAACCGAGCCCACACAACAAACCGGCAGTTCTAATTTTCGATCTCATGTCAAAAACTCCTCATCTGATAACAGCAATATCTGTAAAGGCGGATTCGGTGGAACCGCCAAAGTCTACTTCGATCATACAGCGATATACACCCGGTGTGGCATCAGAACAAATCCACTCCAGTTCATTGTCAACTCCCCCGTTACGAGGGCCGTCCAGACGATCGATCTCACGGCCGGATAGATCATAAATCGTCAGTTCTACTTTGTTGGCATCCTGTCCGAGATAGTAACGGATCGTGGTACGTCCGTTGGTCACCGGGTTGGGATAATTGTAGAATCTTTCCCCGGGGAACAGCGAGGAATACAACCCGGTCGGAGCCTGGAGACTGCTTGAGTCAAAAGCAAAGCTGCCGGTCGGATCCATCCCGCCCATCGGCCAGAAAACCGGCCCGGTGGCGGCTCCGATATTCCAAAGATAGAACCAGCCGTCGGCTCCGAGATAGCCCAGCCGGTTACTTCCGTCCGACATAGTTACGACCACCGGCGATCCGGCGCCGCGTTCACCGGCCGACAGAGGAAACCCGTAAGAAAGCTCCGGACCGAAAGAATAGATATTCCCGGCAAAAGTCGGGAACACTATTTCCGGCGAACCGCCGGTCTGAATATCGGCAATCACCGGCGGAGCGATTGCCAGGTCTTCGTAATAACCGTAATAATTAATGTCGTCATATTGCAAACGGTCGTCGATTTCCAAAGGGTAGCCGGTCAGCAGTGTGAGATATCGATTGAACGCGTACAGACTGTTAGTCCCGGCAATAACTATATCGGGGTAACCGTCCCGGTCGATATCGCCGGTAACCGGGTTGACGGTAAAATTGTAGTCGGTGTCAATCGAACCATGTTCGGTAAAGACCGGCAGGGTTGACGGCGGAACGGTCATCAGAATATCGACCGAGATCATCCTGACCCGTCCGTCGTGCGAAGCTACCACAACTTCCCGCACGCCGTCGCGATCGACATCCACCAGTATCGGCCCGAGGTCGTAGTAACCGTCGAGTTCATAGGAAACCGTATCGGTCGGACTGATAAACCACAGACGGGTTTGTGGAGTAGCACCGTCAGCCAGGGAGTCACCGGCCACCATCAGCCAGTTTTCATCAAGACGGCAAACGCCGTGGAATCGTTCTTCATCAAAAACATAAAGGCGGGACAGGTTGCTGTTCAGGTTATCCTTGTAATAGATACTGCCGTTGGCGGTCAACACCCAGAGACGGTCTCCGAAAGAAAGGGCCAGCGGCACGCCCGATGTTGAAAACCAGGGCGCTCCGAGAATTGCCGCATCGGCGAGACCGTCGTTGTTGTCATCGGCCATTCGGTATATGGCCACTCGCCCGGCGTTGCCCGACGGATACCCGACAGCCACGAATTTCTCCGTCAGTCCCAGTCCGAAATCGCCGGTAACCGGGCCGGCATAAATAATATCGGTGGCCTGAGCCAGAAGCGGCAGAGGATGCGCCTGCCCGGTATGCACCGAGGCAGTTGCCGTGTCATAGTGTGTTACGCACGGGTCGCATCCGGATACCTGATGGAGAAAATTGCCGCCCTCGAGTGTTACGGCCAGCAGGTTGCGGCCCGAGCCGAAAAGTATTTCCGGAGTGCCGTCACCGTTCAGATCGTCAACCAGCGGAGACAACCCGAAAACCGGATGACCGGCTCGCACCGGGAAACCATCGACCAGATCGGCTGTCTCCAGATCGAAGGTGATTGCGGTGTCCATACGGCGGGGGATGCCGCCGTCGAAATACCGTTCGCGCGCGATCTTAGTTACCCGCACGTGAGTGTCATTACCGGAGTTGTCAATAGCCGCCGGATTGGTGTTGGGGGTAAACGAACTTTTACGATCCTCACGGAACATATCCTCCGCCGAGCCGAACTTGGCCCGTCCGGTTTCATAGTATCCGCTCATGTCGACAATGCCGTCGGCTTCAACAATACGAATAAACCGTCGCGAGGGGACCAGCTGAAGTTTGTTGTCATCGAAATTGACTACCGTGTCGCCGGTAAACCAGTCGTAGTTGAGTCCGGCTACTCCTTCATCAACGTGATAGATCAAAAGTCCGCTCCCGGGGATGAGAAAATCGTACTCGCCGGTGAATTCGCGATTGGAAACATCAACCGGGTACTGTATCACCCCGGTGGCCGAATCGGCCAGGAGTCCGGTCTCGATATTTTTATACAGGTCGTCAACCCGGTTTTCAATCAGGTAGTATTCGTTTTCGCTGATCGGAATGCGGGCGATGCGCGTACTGTCGGACATCAGTTCAGCCGCGGCGAGATAGATATCCGTTCCCTTGCGAAAATCCTTAACTTCAACGAATCCGAGATAAGCCCGCGACCAGGCGCAGGGGTAAACCGGAATAGTTCCGAAGGAACTCCCCGCCCCCCATCCGAAATCCACTCCCGTATTGAAGCCGTTATGATCCATCAGGGCGAAATCACCAAGATTGGTGATGAAGTAATCGGTTCGATAAAGGTCTGGCAGGCCCAACTGGTGACCGAATTCGTGCGCCAGCACGGCGTTCATGGCTGTCGATCGGTTATCCTGGTTGGTGGTTTCCGGGAGAATCAGCGCGTTCCAGATTGACACCGAATCGTTGTCGACTCTCAGCGTGTCGAAATACACCGAGTCGGGAACAAAGTTGATATAACCGGTAAACAGATCGGAACAGGTCACCGGAAAGCCGATATCATTCTGGCGATCGCTTCCGGCATGGAACAGAAGATATGAATCATACCGTCCGAACTCGATCTCCGGCGAAACGGAATCGGCGGTTTTGAAACAATCTTCGAAATAATGCACGAGGCCGTAAATCACCGTGTCGAACTGATCCTCAGCCGGCAGATCGGTTCCGCAGATTCCGTACTCGCTCATCGGTCCCGGCAGGCGGTAAGTCGAGTCGATTCCGGGTGGATAAATATCCCAGTCGAGAGTAAGTTTGCCGTCGCTGACCGTCTCCCAGTAAACCTGCAGTGCTTTCAAATGAGCATCGAAATAAAGCGAGTCATGCGGCGGCGGGTCAATCCAGTGCCGTACGGAGTCATAGTAAGTAGCCGAATCGGTCGGGTTGTCAAGCGGGCGGGACAGATCCATCTCACCGTTGCCGGTGGTATTCGGGTCGTCGGTAATCTCCTTCTGAAAATTGAAACGCATCACCAGTATCCTGATCGTGTCCAGCGCGTCGGCTAAAGCCGTTGTGGGCAACGACCATTTTGATTTGCGGTCGAGTTTCAAAAGATCGGTACGGGGGCGCGACTGGGCCAGCGAGTGATGTTGCACTTTATTCTCGATCTTTCTGTCGTCATCACGCACCCGACGGCCGTGGAGGATTTTTCCCCCGGCCGCCGACAGATCCATAAGGACCAGAACCAGCCCGGCTGTCAGTGAAAGACGAGTCAGGATTGTCATTTTCGAATAACGCATTCCTGTTCCGTTTACCAGAGTACCGCCAGCGATACACGAAGCGTGTTCCGCAGCGACTCGGTCGACCCGCTCGGGATATACGAGAAATCGAATTTCAGTTTGTCGAACAGGGCCAGTCCCACGCCCAGCGTGATCGTTTTGACATCACCCTCTTCATCGTGAATATAGCCGGCCCGCAGGGCGAACATATTGGCATACAGGAACTCGGCGCCGGAATTCAACACCAGCTGTTTAAGCTCTTCTTTCAGGCCGTCATCAAGGCCTACCAGAATCTTATTGATTTCCGAGGTTACCAATAACCGGTAGTATTCGGACTTGAGCAGCTCGTAGGCAAACCCGAAGGCCAGGTTACGGGGCAGATCGTCGGCCTGGGCGGCATCGATATAAGCCATCTTGGGACCAAGGTTGGTAACAGCCATACCCAGCGTAAGACGATTCGACATAAGGTAGAGCAAGCCGAAATCAACCGCGAAACCGGCCGAGGTCCCTTTCCCTTTTTCCAGTCCCGCACCCAGGTCGGACAGCTTGGAGTAAAGGAACTTCGCCGACAACCCGACTTTGAGCCGTGCCGTCAGAGCGGTTCCATAAGAGCCGGTAAAAGCGATATCGAATGAATCGAAAGAGCCCAGCGTGTCGGCCGCTTCGTTGGTTCGAAGAAACTTGCCGTATGAAATGAACGTGATGTTACCGCCAAACGTACCCCACTCCCGGCTGGAGGTTACAAACGAGATGAACTCGTAGTACACATCATCGGTCAACTCCGGCAGCCATTTGACGTGCATCAGGGTGAGCTGCTGAAGAGCGTTGGCCTTGATAACTATTTTATCTTCACCGACCAGCCAGACTTCATCGTCAACGGTAAAGATATCTCCGGTCGGGGTACGATCCAGCCCGCGAATATTCGCCCGCTCCCAATAATAGCCGTCATAACTGATCAGGCCGACATCAGTGGCGAAAAACAGTCGCTCACCAACCTGGATAATCTCGCTGATTTCGGCCGCAGCGGGATTGAGATACATTTTGACACGACGACCGGCCTCGATCGGATAGTCGTCGAGATCATTGATATCGGTCAGCATGGCCGCGTATTCATCCTGTCCCTGCGGGTCGGTGAGCTGTCTCACGGCCACCAGTTGCTCGAAAGTCTCACCCGGTTTCATTGTGTAATCGCGATACCCGGGGGTGGTCCAGCGGGAACCGTCGAAATACAGAAGTCCGTAGTCGGTGCCGATCCATACCCGGCCTTCGGGACCGCCGAAAATGGTGTTGACCCGACCCTTGATTTCCGCAACGTACGGCGCCCGGACAATATTGCCCGGTACCAGGCCGCCGTTGTCGGTTTCAGTGCTGCCGGTGTCGGCTGCAACTTCCGAGGTGGAATCGGACAGAGTGCTGTCACCCTCGGTTGTGACCTGTCCGGCCGCCACCATCGAGAGAAGGTCCTGACCGGCGCTGCCCGGATCGACCATCCCCACACCGCCGGTAGCTTCGTTGGCTTTATCGAATTTCTCAAGATAGATCGCAGCCTCTCCGGGAGAATTGTACAGACCGAAACGTCGGGCTATTGTCTCCGGTGTATCATCAAGAGCGACTTTGTATTGCGTGCTGTTCGACCAGACGCGCCCGTCGAAATGATACAGATCGGTTCCGAGTACCATCCACAGGTCGTTGCGCGAGCGTCCTCCGATCGCCTGAACCTTGCCGGAAGGAAGACTCTCGGCATCTTCCACCGGCGCGATCCGTTGTCCGAAGAAACGAACCGGCCCCGCCTCAGTACCGATATAAGTCTGACTCTGTACCGAGTAGATACAGGTCACAACATCCGACGGCAACCCATCCTCGGTAGTGAAGGTCTGCCAATTCTTTCCGTTGTACACTATCAGCCCCTGATCGGTACCGATCAGAAGGTTACCGTCAGTCGCGCTCAGCGATGACGGTTGTCCCTGATAGTTGACCGAATACGGCACCACCAGTTCTTCTTTGATAAACCGGTTGCGGGCTTTTTCCACCGCGATGGCGATACGGTCGGTTTCCACTTCGCTGAGCAGACTGTCTTTCATGCCGTTTTTGTAGCGGCGCTCGATTTCATCCACCTGATCCCAGTTAACGCGGCACTGATTGTACGCGGACAGGAGACTGTCGAACATCGAGGTAAGCGATTCCATACCGCTGTAATCAGAAGCGACAGCGGCCATCACTTTCTGCTGAAGGGAATCCAGAAATACCCGGGGCCGCCTGTTATTGACCGCGGCTACCCGTTCGATCATCGGCAGGAGGCGTTCATCATCGTCGATGTTAAAATACGATGAAACGATTTCCCGGACCGTCTGGTCGGTTTTGGTGGTAAACCTTTCTTCAAGGTACCAGTCTTTATTGTTGTACCGTACCAGCCCTTTAGCCGACAGGGCCCAGATATCGTAGGCCGTATAATCTGCCGCGCCACCCTTTTTAAGGGCGGCTACATCGGTAAGCGGCCTGAATCGCTTAGGAATTCCGCTTTCTATCCACGAATCAGCCAGCGGGTACGCGCCCAGCCCGGCCGGGTTCCAGTGGGTCGCGGTGGCATCATCGGTAATAGCCACATACGCCTCACCCATACCGGCGGCGCGGGCGCCCGGCGCGATTCTCAGGTACAGCACCGCGGCGTTTGAGATATCTGCAACTGCATCGCCGACCGCGGCTGTCAGGATTACCATAACCGCCAGACCGACAAATATCATGGATCGGATCATCGCCTTCTCCTCATCAATTGATAACAACTACTTTTCCAAACAATTCGACTTCCTCCCGTCCGTCCTGCGGACGAGCGGTAGCCTTGTAAATATAGACTCCGGTGGCAACGCGATCGCCGCCTGAGTCTTCACCCCGCCACTCGAATTCATCATGGTATCCGGGGAGGAGTGAGTTTTGACTATAACTCTTAATTTTTCGGCCGGAAAGTGTAAAAATCTCAATGGAAAAACTTTCCAGCCCGCGTAAAGCATAAAACGAAAACCTGGTTGTTTCCCTCATCGGGTTGGGATAATTCAGCAAGTCGCTTATCACCGGCCCATCGGCTGCGGCCAGCTCAGCAGTAAACTCGACCGTAGCGGAGTTGTTGGCGTTGTCCCACGCCTTGATTTTGAACCGGTGACGACCCGGCTCAAGACTATCCGGTGTAAACTCAACACTCCCGGAAGTGAAATCACCGGTAAAATACTCGAACTCACCGGTCAGGTTCATAACACGGTCGGATTGGCCGTCAATTTCCAGACTGATACCGTGCCCCAGTCCGCCGGCCAGGTTGATACCGGACGGATCGGACAACGTAATCAGGATTATATCACCCGGTTGAATCGGGTCACCATCAACGAAATCGTCCCGTCCGGCCAGCCCATAACGGATCTGCGGACCTGTGGTATCTGTTATTTCCGCTAACGATTCAGCCACATAAATAGAATCGACTATATCGGCGGCATCAACACTATCAAGTGAAGCATAGCCCATGATACGGGCCCGTTCACCGCCGAACCCGATATCGAGCGGCGGGACAAACTCAAAGCTGAACCGACCATCCACAACCGGGGCCGACCCGCGGAATATCGCCGCCCCATCGACAGCATAATCCAACACACCGCCGGTACCGCCGTACTCCGATGAAACATAATGTTTCTGCTGATCGGAATCGAATACGCGTATATCCAAAAGCCCGTTTCCGGATACCGGATTTCCCGCATCGTCGACGATCTCACCGCTTACTGTCACCGGCTGAAGCGCCACCAGACTGTCCGGAGAACTCGTGTAATCGACATGGAGCCGGGGGCGGGCCAGATTAAGCAGGGGATCACCGAGGAAAATAAAAGCGCGGTCGTTGTTGGTCTGTGTAGTCGGACCTCCTGCCCACAGTTGGTGCAGCATCTTGGTGGTAAACATTGCCTCACAGATAGTCAGATCTTCCCCGGAAAACAGAACATCGAACAATGTCTGGTTAAACCGCTTGTAGGGTGACGACCAGACAAGGCGGGTAGCTGAGATAATCGCAATAGCGCCGCCGCTGGTGTGTGTCAAAAGTTCTTCCGCCATAGCCGCTCCCTCGGGTTCATCGTAAAAGCCGATAGCGCAGGAAGCGGCGATAACGAGCGGCAGACGGTCATAGTTGTTCAGACGCGGCAGGTCATCGGCTACGGTGAATATTCTCTCATGCGCCCAGAGACCGGGATTGCCGTGCCCGACATAATTGACCACCAACCGGCCGTCATTGATAGCGTTGACAATCGCGTCGTTGACTCCCGGCTTGCGATCATTCACGAACGGAAACTCTATCGCATATATTTTATCCCGGGTGTACAAAGACGGCAGAAAGAACATCCCCAGGGTATCGATCTGTCCGGTGTGGATCAGTTCCGAGGTTCGTTGTCCGGCAAACTCATCATCGGCCACCAGGGTTACAGTAGTCCGCCACAACCCGAAGTTGGTCGGTGATTCATACCGTTTGGTCTTGCTGGTAATATGCTGTATTTCCGAAGTATTACGGACTGTCCAGCGTGCTGTTAGCATATCCAGACCCCGGTCTGCTCCTTCGTTGTAGCTGGTATCGCCGTCGAGAAATCCGTAGTCGCCGAAATAGACATAATTGTCATCGCTGTAGGCGAACGCCTTGTCGTACTCATGAATCAGTGGAGGTACATAGTTGGGGGCGTCATGGCCCATGATATTCAGGTAGTCATAGTTCCCGTCGCCGACCAGAAGCACCATCGCGGGGGATGGCTCAGGCCAGGTTTCATAGGCATATTTCAGAAAATCCCGGATTGCCACCGGGTCGAACAGCCCATAAGAAAAGTTGTCGTAAATGTCTTCAGTGGTTATTATCCGTACCGACCAGCCGTCAGCTTCGCGGTAGTCGATATATTCCTGCATCGCGTCACTGAAAACTTCCGGTGTGATGATAATCAGGTCGGCCTGTGTGTTCCCTGAGCGCAAATCGGTCGGTGACCTTTGCTCGATCGATTGGGGGGCCAGAACCCGTTCGATAGTCGAAGCGTAATAATGAGCAATCCGGTTGAGCGTCATATCGATACCGATGGTAACCAGCCCGCCTCCTCGACTGAATCCCTGAACCCGCACCGGCTTGCGCGGATCGGCGAGATCAAGGATGATCGGCTCGGAACTGAAATTATCTATCAGTTCAATCGAGGCCCGGCCGTCATACGGAGCAAGGTAAAAATCCAGTCGGTCGGATCTCGGAGCCAGCTCGGCAAAATAACCAAGCTCGATATAGTCCAGAAACGGTCGATGGGTCCCTCCTATAGAGAAATCGATACTGAACCTGTTCAAACCCTCACGCAAAGAATTGACCGCGAAGGTACAGCTTGAATCGTCACAGGATATTTTCGAGGCGGGGTCACCGGCGACTTTCAGACTGTACGAATCGGTTGACCAGGGCAGATCGGCTACGATGCGTACTTCCGCAATTTCACCAGCCACGACATCGTTGGCGCTGATATAAATCGACTGGCTCATGGCGTCACTGGCGTACCAGCGATAATAATCGCGAATATGCCCGGAATTATCCTTGCTCAGCAGGGTGTCCTGCTCCGAGTGCACATAGCGGCGATAAGTAGTGAAAACCGTATCTTCCAGTCCGTTGGGCGCACCGTTGACCGCAAACATCCGCCGGCCTGATGAACCGATCGACTCCGAGGCGGTAAACCAGTACACATTGTCCGTGTCGTAATGATGCTTGTAGTAACCGACCGAATCATTCGGACGGTACCACCATCGGTTGAGGGCTTCGCCATAAAACAAAAAATAATCCTGGTTGTCAAAACTGCCGTCGCCGCCGTCTTCCACAATGATAGCCACCTCTTGAAAATCAGGGCGCGGGCGGTCATTTGGCACTTCCAGCTGGCGGCCTCCGGCGTTGAACAGGTGCAGATGATCCGATGATATCGAGCCGAGGATCAGCCCGGCCGACCGCAACTGCGCACCGGTCACCTTGTAAAGCCCGGACCGGTTGACTTTTATTTTGTACCAGTCGGAAGTCAGGCCGAACGGGCCGGTGGAACTGACTTTTCGGGACGGTTTGCGAGCTTTCGGCCACTGTTTCATTTGCTGGTGATTCACTACCACTGCCCGGCTCAGCTTTTCGATAATAGGATCGCTTGAAAAACTACCGGATACAGGCTGCCCGCCGGTAAATCGCACCGTGATCTCAACTGCGCCGTACATGGTATTACCGACAACCGGGTAGACACGCAAGGCGCTGAATTCCCTGCCCCGCACGCTGAACGGTCGCAGCAACCTGGCCAGGGAAGTGGAAGGTATATTCGTATTTGAGCCGCTTGTAATTACAACCTTAGGTTCCAATCCAACCGCCGACACGATTTCAGCGTCTCCACCGGGTGGCAGGCCAATAAGAGTAGTGGCATACAGTAAAACTGTCGAGTCGGGACCGGTCTCTTCGAACAGTTCAGCCGGGTTGTCGGGGATATTGATCCGGAACCGCAGGTCACGGTCGCCTGCTTCCAACACGACCGTCTCAGCGCCGTACGAACTACCGCACAACACAACAGCCACCATACCGATGTATAGAAGAAGCGATTTAATCAGTGTTTTGTCCCTGGAAAACAGGAGTGCGATTCCGGTTCTCCGGTTGAAATAAATCATAGCCACGGTTTCAGATCGCGGGCGACCTGCCTTAATACTGTATCAATCCATTCGGATCGATTGATTCAACTATTTAACCGTTATGCTATATTCATTTCCTCCATCACTGTATAAATCGACTGATGGTACTAAGTTCCTTAGAAAATGTCAAGTTCCGATAAAAATCACCACCAATTAACCAAAGCAAAAAAACGGCCGATTACTTTTCGATCCCGCCCTGTTTCAGTCAAGCTCCCTAATCATAATGACTTCCCAGGATTAATGACGGCCATATTGCTTTCATTGTTCAGTTTCTGAACAGGAGAAAAAGCCGAAAAACGGTACCATTCTGCACAAAAGCAGAACCGGCCCGGAATATTTCCCGATCAAGCGGCAACTGTCGTTTCCCTGAGGACAACTGTCGTCGGGGGTTAAGGCGTTACGCACGAGAACATACGCAACACACGAACGTGTTGGTCAATCTGTCTGGATTCCGGCTCAGGCCCGGAAATACTGAGGGATGAGAACACTGCTGATATGTTACAGGTCATAAAATGTTGTCTTGCCGGACCTGGTCCGGCATCCAGTCTTTCTTATGTCAACAGCTCGCATAGCAAGCAGTGGCTGTGTGGTCCGGAGTTTCGGCCAGTAACCGGTTACGTTGACTTGGGGTGCCGGTTTGACTATAATGACCGTCGTATCATCGTCAAATCGAAGGTACCGGACAAACCAGATGAAGCGATTTTTCGATTTCACCCCTCGGCAGCTCATATTTGTCGCTGTCCTGTGCGGATCTGTCCTGATTATGGGCAGCTACCGGTTCGTTCGCACCCATGCCTGGCCGCGTGGGGATGCGCCGCAACTGCCGGTGTTTGTGTTACCTGAGAGTTCCGGGTTCAAAGGGACTTTCATGCTCGACCCCAATCTTGCTCCGGCCGATTCGCTGGAACTGCTCCCGGGCATAGGGCCTGCCCTGGCCGATTCGATCATCAGGTACCGCGTCCTGAATCGTTTCCGATCGACCGAAGACCTTGTTCTGGTCCCCGGTATCGGTGAGCGCACCCTTGAAAAGATGCGCCCCTATCTGAAAGTAGGCAGGCCATGAGCAATAGCAATTCTCCGGTACAGGTAGGTATCGATGACCGCGGACGGTACTACTATGTGGCCAGAGTCCGGCATGAAACCGGTCGCACTATGGTAGAGGCGCTGGCCCGGTTCGATCGTACTTTGATACGAAATCACCAGCTTCTGGACACCGACAATATAGTGATGGCGGTCGCTGATGACCAGATCAGAACGAACGAGTTCACTGTTTATGAGAAAGAATCTCCATCTCCCGAAGAGCAAATCAGGTTTGAACAGATGCAGCTTCAGCTCGAAGAACCGGAACATTTCTATTTCGATACATTACCGGTCAGGCAGGAACCTGTTCGTTACCTGTCGATGGCGGTTCGACGAAGCAGGTTGAGTGATCAGTTGATACCGTTTGCTTCGACTCCGGCCGGGAATCAGTCGAAGGTCCGGTTTACTCACCGGGCTGTGGCTCTCGGTCGAGGTTTTCTTCACTACGGGCGCACCGAAGGAACCGACTTCGTCTGCCTGGCCGATATAAACGATCGCTTGATTTCTATCTGTTTTGTTCACCGTGGTGATGTGGCCGGCTTGACCATGCTGAGAACGGAGCAGTTCGACCTGGGCACCCCGAGCGGTTTCGAGCGTATGACCACCGAACTCAAGACCGTGGTTAATTTCAAACTGGCCGATCTTTCGCGTAACCGGATCAGCATTCCGCTTTCAGCTCTTTTGATTTCCGGACGGCGGCTGGATGAAACCAGCCTGTCTGTTCTCACTAACTATTTTGCCGTGCCGGTCAGGGAAGTGGAACTCAACCCTTCGTTTTTCCCCAAGCCTGAAAATGTTTCTGATATTCCGGCCGGTAACTATCTGGTGGCGCTCGGTCTGACCGTTCCAAAAAAAACGGGCTGAGCTGTTATTCAGTTGCGCCAGCCGTCAGTTTTGTATAGTATGATTGACGACAATTACTTATGACGAACGAGACCGAAAGTACAAAGCTGGCCATTTACCCCGGATCGTTTGATCCGGTAACCAACGGTCATCTCTCCCTGATCGAGCGAGCCACCAAGCTGTTCGACAGCGTCACGGTAGCCGTTGCTCGGAGCGTCGGCAAGGAGCCGTTCTTTTCCCACGAACAAAGAATAAGACTGGTGGAGCAGGCGGTGCAGAACCAGCCGTACTCGGACCAGGTGAATGTAATCGGCTTCGACGGTTTGCTGGCTGCAATGGCCACCCGGATGAAGGCGGCGGCGATAGTGCGCGGATTGAGAGCGGTCTCTGATTTCGAGTATGAGTTTCAGATGGCCCTTATGAACCGCAAACAGGCTCGCGAAGTTGAAACAGTGTTTCTCATGCCTGCCTTGTCCTGGGTCTATTTGTCATCGACCATTGTCAAGGATGTGGCGATCCACGGCGGTGATGTCAGCGAACTGGTGCCGCCGACCACCTATGAAGCGATCAGGGAAAAACTCGCCGCAATGGAAAAAAGTTGACTTGCCAATTACAAAATGACGGATAAACAGATGACTGAGAACGAATCCAAATCATCCACCGGAAATACCGCCGAAGAACATATCCAGATCCCCCTGAAAGACCTGATCAGTCAGCGACGCAGGAAAGTGCTTGAGCTCGCCCGCAACGGTCTGAATCTCTATCCCTATAAGTATGACCGAAGCCACAGGATATCTGAGTTGCTGGAACAGTTCGACCGGATGTCGGAAGAAGAAACGGTTGTCCGTCTGGCCGGGCGGGTCATGCTCAAACGGAAAATGGGCAAGGCGGCGTTCGCCGATGTTCGTGACAGCAGTGATCGTCTGCAGGTTTATGTCAAGCTCAACAATGTCGGCAGGGAGACTTTCGAGCTTTTCGACTCGGTCGATCTCGGTGATATAATCGGGTGCGAAGGCACTCTTTTTATTACCCGGACCGGCGAACGAACCTTGAATGTGACCTCGTTTGAGATTCTCACCAAGGCATTGCATCCGTTGCCTGACAAACATTCAGGCCTGACCGATATCGAGACCCGCTACCGCCGTCGCTATGTCGACCTGATCGTCAACCCGGAGGTTCGTGAGGACTTCGTAAAGCGAACCAGGATCATCCAGTTGGTGCGTGATTTCCTGAACGGGGAAGGATTCCTCGAGGTGGAGACGCCGATCCTGCAACCGCTGTACGGCGGCGGCATGGCTATGCCGTTTAAGACCTATCATAACCGTCTGGACCGTGAACTTTACCTGCGCATCGCCGACGAGCTTTATCTGAAACGGTTGATCGTAGGAGGTTTCGACAAAGTCTGGGAGTTTTGCAAGGACTTCCGAAACGAAGGAATCGACCGTTTGCATAATCCGGAGTTCTCGATGATCGAACTCTATTGGGCTTACGCGGATTATCATGACATGGCCAAAATGTTCGAGAACATGCTCCGTAAGGTCGTTTACGAATTGCACGGTACCTACAAAATACCTTACGACGACCACGAGATCGATTTCGAGCCGCCATTCAAGTGGATAAGTATGATTGATTCGATCACCGAACAGACCGGGGTCGATTTCTACCCGATGTCATTCGACGAAGCTCTAAAGGTCGCCAAAGAGCATGGTGTCGAAGGGGAAGACCTTATCAACAAGGGTAAGGTGATCGAGGCGATGTGGGAGGCCAAAGTCGAGCCCGGTTTGATCCAGCCGACATTTATCGTCGATTTCCCGGTGGAGATCTCACCCTTAGCCAAGAAACATCGCGAGAAAGAAGGCCTCACTGAGCGGTTTGAACTGTTTATCGCCGGGCTGGAGATGGGCAACGCTTTCAGCGAACTCAATGACCCGGTCGATCAGTTGCAGCGGTTTATGCAACAGGGCAAAGCGCTCGAGGCCGGTGACGAAGAAGCCCAGCGACTCGATGATGATTTCATTACGGCGTTGATGTACGGTATGCCGCCGACCGCCGGGCTTGGTTTCGGGGTTGACCGGCTGGTCATGCTTTTGACCAACAAGCACAATATCCGTGATGTGTTGCTGTTTCCGCAGATGAAAGAAATGATGGACGGTTCCATACCGGTGTCCGGAATCCTCTCGCAGATAGTGGAGGAAGAAAAGAGCGGTGGAACCGAATGATATATTTTGTTTGAACGACTGTACAGCAGGCCTGGGGAATTGATGTTATCTGTGCGTGGGTATCATGTGTGCAAACCTTTGCCCCTCTACACCTGTCGCAGCGCATCGGAGGGACTCGTATGACCGTGATCGCCTGAGCAGGGCACGCAAGGGGAATTGAAACGTTAATTGATCGTGCAAGGAAACTGAAAAATGAACATTTACATCGGCAATTTGCCTTTCGAAACAACCGAAGAGGACCTCAAGCAGGCGTTTGAGGCGCACGGCGAGGTTACCTCGGCACAGATAATCGTGGATCGCTACACCGGCAAGTCTCGCGGCTTTGCGTTTGTTGAGATGGCTGACGACGCGGCCGGTGAGGCGGCTATCGAGGCTATGAACGGCTCGGATTTCGGAGGCCGGCAGTTGAAAGTCTCCAAAGCCAACCGTTCCGGCGGCGGCGGAGGTCGGGGCTGAACCACGCCTCGCGATAAATTATTCTGCAAAATCAAGACGAGTCCCCGGTGCATAAGGACCGGGGCCGTTTTTTATTGTGATCCCCCCGCTAAGTTTCCTTGTGTCCGGATTAAACATTGACGGCTTTGTCCGTTGAGGGTAGATTTTTCTGCAATGAAAAGTTTTTTCAAGAATATGGCCGTTGTCGTCGGTATCCTCCTGCTTGCGGTTGCCGCCTATTATATTTATGATCGTTTACGTGAACGGAGCGTCGCCGAACGGATGGCCGAGATCGTTCACGAAGAAGACCGTCGCGTACTGTCCGACAAGCTGCAGGAATATCTCAAGGACCCCTCAGTCGATGTACGCAGACGAGCCGCTCTGGCTATCGGTCGTATCGGCGGCCCGAAGGCGGCTGAACTGCTCTTCAACGATCTGATCGATGAGTCGATCGACTTTGCCGCGGCGGCCGGGTTTGCTCTCGGACTCACCGGACAGTCGGAATATGCCTCGCGTCTTTTGGATGTTGCGTTTGATATGCCGTCATCGGCGGCGGCCCGGGTAGTCCGTTCGGCGGGACGGCTGGCCGACAGCAGTACGATCGATGTGCCCCCCAAACTGGTCGAGTTTCTGAACCATCCCTCGCCCGATGTGCGCGAGGCGGCTTGCTACGCTCTTTTCTACGCTGAGGCCAAAGAGCAGGCCGGGGCAATTATCAAACACTTGAAAACCGAAGAAGATGACCTGGTCCGGGCCGCCGGACTGTTTACGCTGGCCCGGCTTGAAATCAAAGCGGCTCGTGACCTGTTTGTCGATAATCTGGCCGACAGCGACCCGTTCGTGCGAACAATATGTGTGCGCGGACTGGGACGGACTGGCGGGGCGAAATCACTCCGTCTGCTTCAGATGTCACTCAACGACTCCGATCCGAATGTCGTCGCTCAGGCAATTACCGAGCTGGGCAACTCCCGCGACAAAAAAGCCCGGCAACAACTGGCTAAAAGAGTCCTCAGCGGCTGGGATGAAAAGCTCATGGGCAACCTTTTCGAGGCGTTGCAACATCAGAAAAACAGCATGGCCGTCGATCAGACCTGGCAGCTTCTTGAAACGACCCAGCCGGCCAATGTAACAGCAGCCGCGGCGATCTATCTCTCGGATGTTGTCGGCGACAAGGCGGTCAACCTGCTTGACTCGCTGGCCGCAGCGCCGGTTCCTTTTCTGAGAAAATCAAGCGCACAGGGGTACAAGAATATCGCCAAAAGCAATGTCATCCCGAGACTGGCCGGGCTGTTTAACGACGATGATCCCTGGGTGCGGGCGGCCGCTTTTGACGCGCTGGTGACTATCGACGAAAAGAACCGGGATTTTTATCTCAAGAAAGCGCTGGCCGATCCCGACTGGGTGATGCAATCACTGGCGATCGACCATATTCGGGAAAAGAAACTAAAAGCATACCTGCCGGAACTTAACGGCATGATGGCGACCGCTTCTGAACGGGAGATCGACGTTCGCCGATCCCTGGTTCAGGCGGCCCGAACGTTTCTCAAGGAAGATGCCGAAAACCCGGACGCCGTGCTGATACTCATGAACTCGCTTATGGATAACGAATATGTTGTCCGTCTTGAAGCGGATGTTGTCTATAAGGAACTGTTCGACGAGGATCGCATGAACATGGTTCCGCCGGCCCCGGCCCGGATAGAGGTCAGCGCGATCCATGAGGGCTTCCGAAAGTACCCGCCCAACCCGTATGCTTTGATCAGCACAAACAAAGGTGATATAGAAATCGAACTGTTCTACGACGCCGCGCCGCTGACCGTGCTGAACTTTATCGAGCTGGCCAAAAGCGGTTTCTACCGGGGGCTTGTATTCCACCGGGTTGTGCCCGGCTTCGTGGTGCAGGGTGGCGACCCGCGCGGCGACGGCTGGGGTGGTCCACCTTACCGGATCCGATGCGAGTATTCCGACGAGCCTTTCTTTCGAGGTACGGTGGGCATAGCAACTTCAGGGAGAGACACCGGCGGCTCGCAGTTTTTTATTACTTTGTCACCGCAACCGCACCTTGAAGCGCGCTACACCGTATTCGGTCGCGTTACTTCCGGGATGGAAGTAGTCGATCAGATTGTGCGCGGTGATATGATCGAGGAAATTATTATTGAGGAAGGCTGAACATGAAAGTCTTTTCCGTTCTGTTTATCTCTCTGATCCTGGCCGTCAACTCTCATGGCGGGATAAGTTCACAAACCGACGCTATCGATGCAGGTGCACTGATTGAAAGCATCCTGTATATCGATGAGCAACAGGCTGAACAGATCAAAGACCTGGTGCTCGATGCCGAATACATCGAGGGGGAAATGAACGACCGGGGGGAGTTCGAACAAAAAGTCCGTATTCTGAAAAAAATCTATATCAAGTATCTGCCGGATACAGCCTTGATGTACGAGCGGTATCTCAAGCTGTACAAAGAGGGCAAACTTCAGGATGAGGAAACAACTCAAAAAGAGGCCCGGGAACGTCTGGAGAAAAAAAGAAAGCGTAAATCTCAGGATATATCCTGGTCCCTTCTTACCCCGTTCCGCGAGGGCAACAGGGACCTGTATGATATTGTCTATGTCGGTGTGCCGGACGAAAAGATCGAGGGGAAATCCTGCCACTATTTCCGGGTTACCGCTATCGAGAAAGATCCGCGGCTTATCAACGGCGACTACTACTTCGACGCGGAATCGCTGCACCTGGTCCGGGTCGATTTCAGCCCCTCAAAACTGGCCAGCAACCTGATGTTCAAGATGAAACAACTCGACATGTCGATTATCTTCGCGCCGAACCCTGACGGTTACTGGTTGCCGAAACAGTTTGACATTTCCGGGCGGGGAAAGGCAATGTTTCTGATCGGGGTGAAGTTCGCCGGTACTGAATACTATTCCAACGGGCAGATAAACAGCGGGGTCGATGACTCGTTGTTTGAAAACTGAGGTAGTTTATGGCACGCGTAGAAACAGAATTCAAAACAAAAATCATTTCCGTCGATATTCCGGAAGATGTCAACGTGATATTCGGCATGTCGCATTTCATCAAGACGGTTGAAGATTTGTACGAGACGCTGGTATCATCATCGATGACATTGAAATTCGGGATCGCTTTTTGCGAAGCCTCGATGAAACGGCTGATCCGTACCGACGGCAACGACCCAAAACTGATCGAGATGGCTTCCACGGCGGCCTTTGATGTCGCCTGCGGTCATACATTCTTTATTTATCTGATGAACGGTTTCCCTATCAACGTGCTGAACCGAATCAAAATGGTCCCCGAAGTCTGCCGGATATTCTGCGCCACCGCCAACCCGCTGCAGGTAATAGTGGCCGAGACAACACAGGGTCGTGGGGTGCTTGGTGTTGTTGACGGCGAACCGCCGCTTGGTATCGAGGGTGACGCGGACAAAGCCGAACGGATCGAGTTTCTGAAGAAAATCGGCTATAAGCGATAAGGTCACCATCCGCTCGACAGTGGAATTGTCCTCGGAAAGTGCCTGAAAAACAAAGACGGAACTGTTCGGCCGGTCTGGCGGTTATGGATGTGACAACAGGAATCTGACGGGGTTGGTCGGCACAACTGCGGCCGCCGAACATAACAGATAAAAGGAGAGACAGGATGCCGATTAGAAAAGCTCATGCCGTATGGGAGGGGAACCTTCCCAGTGGAAAAGGTACAATTTCGTTCGGAAGCGGCGCATTCGAAGGCGCTTATTCTTTCGGGTCACGGTTCGAGGCGGCTTCCGGCACCAACCCGGAAGAACTGATCGCGGCGGCTCATGCCGGTTGTTTTTCGATGGCCCTCTCTCATGCGCTGGCCCTGGGCGGCCACAAGCCGACCAGTGTCAAGACCGACGCCAAAGTTCATCTGGACAAAGTGGATAATGGGTTCAGGATCACCTCGATTGATCTGGCCTGCGAAGCGGTAGTCCCCGGGATCAGTGAAAGTGCATTTATGAAGTTTGCCGACGAGGCCAAAGAAGGTTGCCCGGTATCACAGGCGCTCAAAGCGGTCGAGATCAATCTCGATGCCAGACTGCTGCAAGTTGTCTGATCGACCGACCGGTTCATGGCAAAAAACAGACAACTTCGAAGCGTTTTTCAACTGTGATCCGGTAACTAAATCAACTTCTGAACAAAGCATTCAGACTTGTTTGTGAAAAAAGCGATCGTTGCCGCGCAGGCGCTTATCCTGATCAGGGTTTCATAAATAAATTGGGGACAGCTCCCGGAAGTTTACCAGCCGCTGGGTTTCTGAGCCGAGCCGAACGAAAATCCCTGCTGTTTAAGAAATTTTTCGGCTTCGTGGCGTGTCCTGAAGGTTTTGGAATGTTTGGCTGATCCGGCCCTGGCCCACATTTTCTGAAGCTGTTTATAGGTGGCTGTATTGTCGATTATACTCACCGACCAGACCATGTTGTTTTTCAAGGCCCACCTGAGATGTCCCGCGACAATATCGATAACTTCCGGGTAAGCGATTTTCCATGTAGTGAGGTCGGAAAGTTTGGCCCATGGTTTCTTGATCAGCTCGACTGTTTCAGCCTCGAAGTCTTCTTTGAAGTTGCGGGCGGTGTCGATTTTCCAGACACCGAAGATTTTTACATGGGCCAGGCTGTGCTCAGTGTCGGCGTCGATAGTATATTCAAAACTCCAACCATTCATTGCGGTGATTTCCTTATGATGATCCCCTGTCGGATCAGAAAAAAGTGGTTTACTTGTAACCCGCTACCGCAATATAAGCCAAATCTGAGTTTCGTCAACTTCTTAACATCCCCCTGATGGTAGTTTTTTTACCGGACCGGTCAATCAACCCAGGCAGGTCCTACCAGTGGCCGTGATCCGCCTGTAAACATGAAATCGACGAGATATACCAGATCGGAGATATCATAGAAAAAATCACCGTTCAGGTTGGCCCGCCATTTGGGGTAGGCCGGTTCACTGCCGCCGGTGAAATACCAGTCTGCCATGAAAACAAGGTCGGCTATATCCACCACGAAGTCACCGGTCAGGTCGCCCGGTTGGTAGTTGAAATCCAGATGCACCGGACCGTTACCGAGACTGAACTGTTGGCCGGCATTGCCTGCTGAGTCGATCGGCGTCACCACGTTCGACATCCCGCCGACAAAGACCGATGAATCCAGGTACGGCACCGCCATCCAGCAACCGAAACCGACCACCAGCGGATTGGAGGGACCGTGCAGAAGCTCACCGGTTAGTGAATTGTACGTGTACACATAACCATCAACATCCCAACCGCCTGCGGCAAGAAAGCCGATACCGTCGGGATCAATGGCGATCTGCCCGGGTGAACCGCCGATCGAGAAACTGTCAACAACAAGGTCAACTGTCGGATCGATGACATAGATCATCCCGAAACTGGACCAGTAGTCGCCGGTGCAGACGACATGAATACGTCCCGCGGGATCAACGGCCAGGTACTGCGGATTGACACCGACATTTATATCGTACAACTTCTGATCGGTATCGGTGTCATAAACGGCTACTTTTCCCTGACCATAAATATAGGTGCCGGGATCGAAGGAGGTTACCGCGATATATGCTTTGAAATCGCGGATCAGGACGCCCTCGGGTGAGGTCCCCACCAGAGTTTCCCCTACAATACTGCCGGTGGCCATGTTCAGCTTGATCAGGCTGTTGTTCACAAAACTGGTAACATAGGCTGTTGAACCATCGAGGAATGCCATCCAGTACGGATTGGAGGCCGCTCCGGTTGAAATAAAACCAGTTGTAGTCAGGCTGTTGAGGTCGATTACCTGAATCTCATCGGTACCGGAACAAACGACATAGGCCAGGGTGTCATGTACAATGATCTGATTCGGGTAGGAGAGAACATCGGAGCCGAGCGTAACCAGGTCGTTATCGACGGTCGAACTGTTAAGGTTGATGCGTGAAAGAGTTTCTCCGTTGGCGTTGATGACCCAGGCGGTTGGCTCCGCCGCGAATGCGTTGCCCAGTAATAGTATCAAACAACAGGTGAGAAGAGAGGAATATTTTGTCGTCGTGAGTTTCATTTTTTGTTCCCTTTCAGTTCATATTTGATGGAAATACCGAGGTTATATGAGCGGCCCGGCATCGGATGCTGACCGATCAGAACGTATTCTTCACTGGTGAGGTTGTCGATTCGTCCGTTAAGCTCGAAATGCCAGTTACCATTTAAGGTAAATTGCCCGCTGACGGCAAGGTCGTGCAGACTGTATGAGTCGTACCACTTTTCATTGCCGGGCAGGGCATACCGGCGTCCGACCCGCCTGATGTCGTAGGCGACCCGCAGGGAGCGGTAGTTCAGCCCGATGCGAAAAGTGGTGACATAGGCCGGGGTGTACGTGATAACCTTGTCGTAATTATATCCGGTCTGCCTGTTTCTGGCATGAGTGACGCTGTTGATGTAAGAAAACTGAAGCAGATCGTCAAACGAATTAAAACGAACATAGTCCTCATGACCACTAACTTCAGCCGCGCCGATATTCTGCGGTTTGAAAAGTCCATCGGGAGAGGACTGAATCCAGACGACCATGTCGCTGATGTCTTTATGGTAGAAGATCGTACCCGCAGCGATGGTTCCCCACGCCAAACGGCAGTCCGCTTCCAGACCGACCTCATACTGCTCGGACCGCTCCGGTTTCAGGTCCGGGTTGCCGGCGGAACGGGCATCGGACTGCCAGAACAGAGCATTAATTGAAGGCAACCTCAACGATTTCCCCCACGAGGCCCGACCGGTCAGCCGGATGCGCTCCCCCTTGGTGACGGTCAGGCCGATCAGGGGCGAGACCGATTCGGTGCGGACATTGCGACGGCGTTCAGGGCGGGGAAACCGGATAAGTTTTTTCTCCGGCTCGGTGATGCTGTTATCGTAGCGTAGTGATGCGTTCAATGTTACAACGTCGATAAGTTTGCTTCGAGATATGTCAAAAAGGTGTTGCGCGGTTGCAAACAGTGAGGTCATCGTGCGCCGGGTGACACCGGTGGCGTAAACCTCTCGCATCAGGTCTTCATGGTTCAACTTGTTTTTTTGATACTGTCCGCCTAAGGTTATCTGATGATTGGGTAGCAAGTTTGTAACGAGTTCTCCTTTGATATCGACCCCCCGCTCAGTGTATCGGGTTTCATACTGGTTGAGGACCGGGCCGCTGCGATCGGAGAAGTACTGGATATTTTCGGAACAGGCGGCGCTCAGCCGGGCAGTCAGATATTCAGCGAACCGGTACTCGATCCCTGAATTGCCCTGTATGCGTTTATCCTCCCGGGAAGCGTCCTCGTTTTGTTGTGAAACCTTTCCGGGCAGACCGTTGGCGGCGTCGTAATACTGCACCGATAAATCAGCTTTGAAACTCCCCTTCGACAGGTATCCCCGTCCGAACAGCGCCTGGCTTTCGAACGCGTTGTTGATCCGGGTCCCTTCATACACCGCATCGCCGGGTGAGACATGATAAGTGTATGAGAAATCGCCTGCGGTGGATTTGCGTTCGTAGTTTATGGAATGCGAGATACCTGTCCCGGGTATATTTGATTCGAAGCTGAAATTACTTCGGTAGGTTTTCCACGTACCCCGGCTGAAACCGGTTTCAATCGAACGGGGAGAGGTGATCGACGCGGCCCGGGTAACTATATTTACCGCCCCGGCCATGGCGTTCGGACCGAATTTCGCCGAGGCGCCCGATTTGTAGAGTTCGATCCGTTCCACTACATCAATCGGGATGGAGTTCAAATCGGCCGCTCCGCCCGAAGCTGAATTGAGACGGCGCCCATCGATCAGCACCAGAACCTGATCGGGCGTACTGCCGCGAATGCTGATTGCCGCCTGCCCGCCCGGACCGGTACGGTGTATTTCCACCCCCGGAACCGCTTCGAGGACTTCGGACAATTCCGCAGCCTGAGTTCTCTCGATCTGTCTGCGGTCGATAACTGTCATTTCGCGGGTGACCGGTTGACGATGTCCCCTGATCCTGATACCTTCAAGCGGGTATATCTTTCGGCGCAACCGGATGTGGACAGTTCGGGAGATATCCGCAACTACTTCAACTTCAACAGACGGATAAGGATCAAACCCCGGCGCTGTCACCATAAGCTGATAAACGCCCTCGGGTATATCACTAATTGAAAAATGACCATCGCCTGAGGTAGTTGTCTCAAAAGCAGTGCCGTCTATTCGTATTGTAGCGTTTCGCACCGGGGAACCGTCATCATCAGCAGTCACGCTGCCTTTGATTCTGATATTCGACTGGGCCGAAAGATCGGAACTGATTGACAACAGCAATACAGCTACAACAATCAGATAGAATGATTTGTGAACAGATACGAACAAACGCCGCATGACCTGTCTCGGGTTGCCACCGGCGTCGGGGTTTACCGGCCAGCCCGCGCTGGCGGCAACAAGTTACGATGAGGTTGTGGCAGGTTTCCTGGCTTGGGTGTCGATCCCCCGGCGAGCGCCTTCCCCGTCTTATCACAGAAGACAAGTGGCCTGTGGCTCGCGGAGTAACCCTTACAGTAGCGGGGCTGCGACGGATTCACACCGTCTTCCCTATTACCCGACCCGATGGCCGGCACCACAACGTTTGATGTTAATAACAACGATGCGGAGTCTGATGTCAATTACTTTTACGTTCGGGTGATGACTCGACCCTTTCTTCAAGCAGACGAACCTTATTCGCCAGAAGTTCAGCAATTACCCGATGACCGGCGGCGTTGAAGTGGATAAAGTCATGTCTGAGATCATCGTACATACCGTCATGTTGATTTATCGCCTCGGCGGCGTCAGCCAAGACGACATCCAATTTTGTAGCGACTTTGCGGGTCTCCAGGTTATATTTCTCGTGAAAACGGACCGCCGGGGCAAACGGTTGTCCCCGGCCGTACCGTTCCAGCGAAGGAGCCGGTGAGGTCATCAAAACAGGCGTTATACCCCGTTCCTTACACAGCCTGCAAATCTCCGCGAGGTTGGCGGCAAAATCCTGCAGGCTGACCCGGTACACCAGATTCTCCCGATCCCAGGTCGAGTCCGGGTGGACTTCCAGTCGGGACAGAAGCAGTTTTTTCAGCAACCGATAAGAATGCAGGCGGGTTAATTGATTCTGGAAATCAAGCAGTAACTGTGGCGGGAACTGCCGGTCTTTATCAGGAATACGGCCGGAAGCCGCCCAGTGGTCATTCCAGGCGAACATGATCGTGACGATATCCGGCTGCAAAGCGAGCAGATCCTGTCTGAAAAACCTTAACCCCTGAAGAGAGCTGTAGCCCGGAATCCCGGCGTTGATAACTTCGTACTCTCCTTCAAGCATCAGCTCCAGTTGCCGGGTGTAGGTCTGTTCGTCGGTAACAGCCCAGCCGAAAGTGCAGGAATTGCCGATAGCTAAAATACGTTTCTTACGCTTTGAGCCGATTTCATCGCCGCGCAGACCAAGCGAGTTGATACGGTAACCGCGCCCTTCAAAGAACCGCGAAGCAACCGTCCGGTCGGGACGGAACCTCCAGAACAACCGACGGTCCTTTTTGAAAACTTCAGGGTAGTCTAACGCCCGGTTGAGTACAAAAAAACGGTTTTGAAAATAATCGTCGACACCGATCAGGCGAACAGTAGCTTCAACAATGATGACAAAAACAAGCAGCGAGACAGAGGCCGCTCCGATTCGAAACAATAAAGACTGTTTCCTTCCGGTCATGGGTGGAAGTTAGCGGAGAGATTTGCTTTTGTCAGCTTTTATTGTGTGCCGATCAGAGGAGCAATGATTTCGGCGATAGTTTCGGCGGCGACCGCGTGCCCCTGACTGTTGAAATGGATCGGGTCATCGGCGGCGCTATTGTACAGGGTGTTGTACCGATCGAACACAGCCTGCAGATCGATCAGCGGAACCGCTTCATACTGGGAAGCTCGAACAATCTCCTGCTGGTAGACTTTATGTAGTTGATGAAAACTGGATATCCCCTCTCCGAAATATCCTTCAAGGGAAGCGACTGGTGGGACAAGCAGAACCGGTTGCGCTCCGGCTTTGCGGACGATACCGACAATCTCCCGTAAGTTGCTGAAAAACTCGGGACGGCTGACTCGTTTGACACCGCCCAGTTCGTCCAGGCGGGGGAGTTCATCGCTCGAAAGTGAAAGCAACAGTTTGCGCAAAAGCTGGTAGAGCCTGAGACGTGACAACAGATTCTGCGCTTTGATAAGCAGACTGTTGTCAAGCTGTTGGGCGCTGTCGGAAATGCCTCGTCCGGCCGGGTAATGATCGTTGTTGCCGAACATCACCAGCACCATGTCCGGTTTTAATTCCAAGAGTTCGTCGGCCAGGTACCGCTTCCCCTGAAATGAACTGTAGCCCGGGACACCGGCGTTGATAAGTTCGATCTTCCGTCCGGGCAACTGCTCATTCAAAAGTCTCTCAAGTCGTCTTACCCAGGTATCTTCCAGCGGAACACCCCAGCCGAAAGTGCATGAATTTCCGAGGGCGATAATTCGATAGGCGCCGGGATCGTCGGACGGTTCCGGGCCCCGCATACCGAGTGAGTTTATGGTATAGTCAAGGTTGCTGAACAAACGTGATGACGTGGTGATGCCCGGACGAAAACGCCACATCAGGCGAGCGTCGCGTTTGTAAACATCGGGGAAATCTATATCGCGGTTGCGCGGGAAAAACTGGTTGCGGTGGTATAGGTTCGGGGAGATGACAGCCAGGGCCAGTTCTATCACTACCATGAAAAGAACCAGTGACACGACCGACGCGATCAGCCTGGTTTTCAGAGAAACAGGTTGAGAGTTGACAGACATGCCTGGTTTGGTCGGACCGCTCCTTAAAAGAGTGAATAAATAAACGGCGCCAGCGCAGAGGATTCGGTGAATACAACCAGAAGCGACAACAACACAAGAAAGATCAGAATCGGCCCAAGCCACCATTTCTTGGAAGTTTTCAGAAAGTAAAGAAATTCCGAGAATATTTTAAGTCTTCTGAACATAGCCATCACCAGAATGTTATCCGGCAAAACAACCGATGAACGGTGAACAATCAATCCAGACTTTTCTCGAATAAAAAACGGTCGACTGTCTCAGCCGGCAGTTGCTGTTTATATATAAGATATCGGCCCAACAACAGGAAGTCAATACCACCGGAACAGAATGTGGCAAAGGCCTGCTCGGGAGTATGTACAATCGGATGACCGCGCAGATTAAACGACGTATTAAGGAGTACCGGTACGCCGGTCAGTTTGTGAAAGGCCGCCACGATATCATAGTACACCGGGTTCTGCGTCCGTGTGACCGTCTGAATCCGCGAAGAGCCGTCGACATGAGTGACCGCCGGTATCACCGGCTGTTTATCAGGCTTTACCTGGAAATTGAACAACATGTAAGGTGAAGGGGACTCACAATCGAAAAACTCGGTCATATACTCCTCGAGCACCACCGGCGCGAACGGACGGAACTTCTCACGATACTTCACCGCGGCGTTGATTTTTTCTTTCATCCTGTTGTCGCGCGGATCAGCCAGGATCGATCTGAAACCGAGGGCACGCGGCCCGAACTCCATCGCTCCCTGGTACACAGCCGCAATATGACCGTCGGCAATCACTTTTGCAAGATATTCAGGTTGTTTTTCCGGACTGATATCTACGATCGGGATGTTGTTTTCTTCAATAAACCTCCCTGCCTCGTCGTCGGTGAATATCGGTCCCACTCCGAACTCTTCATGGGGATGTTTATTGTCGCCGGTTACTTTGTAGTAAACATAGAGAGCGGCGCCGATCGCCCCTCCGGCGTCACCCGAAGCAGGTTGAACGTAAATGTCATCGAATATCCGTTCTTTCAACAGAAGGCCGTTCGCTTTGCAGTTAAGAGCCACTCCGCCCGCCATACATAGCTTGTCGCAGCCTGTTTCTTTGCGGGTGTGCCGGGCCATCTTAAGCACGATCTTCTCGGTTACCGCCTGAATCGAAGCGGCGATATCATTATGAAATGATTCCAGCGAGCTTTCCGGAGTTCGACGCGGCCGACCGAACAACTGCTCCAGTTTTCGGCCCGTCATGGTGTCTCCGTAGTGGAACCGAAAAAAGTCCATGTTAAGATGAATCGAGCCGTCGTCATGGATCGTCACCAGTTCCTTTTCCATCAACTCGGCGTACTCGGGTTTTCCGTACGGCGCCAGTCCCATCACTTTGTACTCGGCGGAGTTTACCTGGAAGCCGAGATAATAGGTCAGCGCCGAATACAACAGACCGACCGAGTGGGGGTAACGCATCTCGGCCTTAAGCGAGATTCTATTATTTTCCCCGACTCCGTACGAGGCGGTGGACCACTCGCCGACCCCGTCGATTGTAAGTATCGCGGCCCTGTCGAACGGTGAGCAATAGAAAGCTCCGGCGGCGTGAGCCAGATGGTGACTGGTGTAGAGAATATCACCGTCGAATTCAAGCTCTTTGTGGATCACCATATCGGTCCAGAGCTTGCGTCGCAACCAGACCGGCATCGCTTTCAGAAAGGCTCGACAGGAGCGGATCGGCGTGGCCATGTAGCCGGTCAGGATACGGTCGAATTTGGTCAGCGGTTTATCATAGAAAACCACATAGTCGAGTTCGTTGATGTTCAACCCGGCCTTCTCGAGGCAGAACCGCACCGCGTTGACCGGCAGCTCCTGATCATGTTTGATCCGGGAGATACGTTCCTCCGGCACCGCCGCCGTGACTTTACCGTCGATCACCAGAGCGGCCGCGGAATCGTGGTAGAAGCATGAAATGCCGAGTATGCGCATATCAACTTTGCCGCCTGAGCGCCTCCATATCAGGGTCGGTTTGATCGAGCTGTTTCCAGTTGGTCGGTGCTTTGCGTTTTTTGCGGCCGGTATCAAGCGGGTCCCAGCCGAACAGTCTGAACAGCCCGCCGAGAGGGGCAAGGATCAGGAAGTAGAAGATGGCCAGAAACAGGGCTGTCTGGAATCGGGCTATTTTAAGCGCAATTTTTTTCCAGCCCTGCCAGAGTCCGCGAAAAAACTTTTTCATCCTGTATAATCCGCCGGTTCAAAAAGCCGTTGATAAAGACCGCAATATTCCTTATTGATCACTCGTTTGATGTGTGAATCTAAAAAGAAAACAATGATCGGTAAACCATATTAATTATCGGCAGGGTCGAACAGTTGATTGAAGATGCGCAAATCCTGATAACCGGAGCGTCGGGATCGTTGGGCAAGCAGCTTGTCTATGAGCTTGTCACCCGCGGAATCAAGCCAATCGCGCAGGTACGAGAAAAATCCGACACCTCCTTTCTTGATTCATTCCAATTGGAAAAGCGGGTGTGCGATATCACTACCGCGACTTCTTTCGATGACCTGTTCCGTGGGGTCGATCTGGTTGTCCACACGGCCGCCTGGGTCAATTTCCGTCAGGATCAGCCTACCCGGTTTGCCGCTCTGAACACGCTCGGAGCCGTAAAACTGTTTCAGGCGGCGAATAAAGCCGGGGTGAAGCGGTTTGTACAGGTTTCGACCATTGCAGCAATCGGCGCCTGTCCTCGTCGCCGGTCCGCAAGGAAATTACATCTGACGGAATCCGATCTGGTAACTGAAAAAACAGAGTTCAACCTCGGCCATCTGCGCATACCGTACATCCAGAGCAAACACGAAGCAGAGGTTCAGCTTCTCGAAACAGCAGGGAACAGCTCAACCGAGCTGGTTATGGTCAATCCGTCGATAATCATCGCTCCTTCGCGCTCCGGAGACGACAGGGGCAAAGCAAAAAAGGGGCTGCTTAAATATATTGCCCCAGACCTGCGAAATATGATCAACCTGGTGGATATTCGCGATGTCGCCGCCGGTGTGATTGCGGCGCTGGAAAAAGGCCGCCC
>JAJRTA010000084.1 GCA_024278515.1 Candidatus Zixiibacteriota bacterium | reverse complement strand
GTCGCCGACTTTCATCAGCGTGTAAGTCATACCCGGCATACCGCTGTCGGTCGGATTCCACCCGAGCAGGTTGGCATAGAATTTTCCGGCCTTCTCTGTGTCGCGGGTCATCAACTCGTTCCAGCAGAACATACCGACGGCAGGTTTTCCTTCAGACATTTCAATCTCCTTTCAGATTATCCGACTTTTTTCGAAACGGTCGTACATCATGGTTGGTTGTTGGTGACAAGTAGTATACGTATCCCGGGACGGTTCGCTTATCACATTTTTCTTCCCTGGTCTCTTATTTGTGGAGGGGCCAGATTCGAGTGTCTGATAATTGGCCGGGCAGGTCACTAAAAAAACTTTTCAGAATATCAGACATCTCTATCAAGGAAGCGATTTCATAGCCCGACGCTCTATCCTGCACTGCAATATGGCCCGAAGAGCTTTTACACTATTGGCCTTGTCCGGCAACAGGGTATCATCGAGGTCAAAAACTACTACCTCGATCATCCAAACATCTCACTGATACTTTCACGGTTGTGAATTCGTCTGATCGCATCAGCAAACAACGGCGCAACCGAAACGACTTCTATCTTATCGGAGAATACTATCGGTTGATTTTCGACACTGTCGGTTATCAGCAGTTTCCTGATCGGGCTGGAGTCTATTTTTTCCATCGACCCTTCAGATAAAACACCATGGGCAACCATTGCGTATACTTCGCGGGCGCCGTTTTGTACAAGCTGTTCCGCTACCGCCGCGAGGGTGCCGCCGGAAATAGTGAAATCATCAACGATAAGTGCGGTTTTGTCTTTGACATCACCGACCACGGCCATCACCGCCGCTTTTTCATCATGCGCCACTCGCTCCTTATCCGCAATAGCCAGAGGAACTTCAAGATATCTCGAATACTTTCGCGCCTGTTTGGCAAAACCGGAATCAGGAGAAACCACTACCAGCTCTTTCAGGTCAAGATCGTTGACACGGGAGCAGAGAGCCGGCAACGCATACAGGTTATCAACCGGAATCCTGAAAAAACCCTGAATCTGCGGTGCGTGGAGGTCCATAGTGACAATCCGGTCGGCTCCGGCCGCTTCAATAGAGTCTGCCACAACACGCGCCCGTATCGACACACGCGGTTCGTCTTTTTTGTCACCCTTGCCGTAACTGAAATAAGGGATCACGGCGGTTACCGATTCAGCGCTGGCTCGTTTGAACGCATCGATCCAGAACAGCAGTTCGACAAGATTGTCGTTGGCCGGAAAAACCGTCGACTGTACAATAAAGATATTACGCCCTCGCACATTTTCGAGAATCCGTACAAAGGTGTTACCTTCCGAAAACTGCATCGCCTGGCCTCGGCCCACCGGTCTATCAAGGGTGTGACATATCAACTCGGTAAGTTTCCGGCTCCCGCTGCCGGCGAATATCATCATGGAATTAGTATTCATTTTGATTCAATCCTTCAGTCTGCAGACATCAATCACTACAGTAACCATATTTCCATCAGTCAACGACAATACCTGCCCGGGCTGATACAAATTTCATACAGCATTTGAATAAGAGCCTGAGGATGTGCCGGTAATAATTAGTCGTCTGAAAGCTCATAGTAATATTTACTCTTCGCGCATTCCTCGTAGCTGTCCGATAACAGTTCTCCGTTGACACCAACATTATCATAAGGATGTTCACACAGGTGAATAACCGGCTTCCAGTGCTCACGCCCGACACATTCGGCAAATGTCGCCGTCAGTGTCTTTACCAGTTTCTGTTTGACTGAACGTTTCAAACGCGGGCAGTACAGCAGGAAGTGCAAATACGGTCGTGAGTCGCCACCATCCCAGAGCTTACCGCCGGAGGAAGCGTCACTATCATACTCGTGAAAAGCGATACCGAATATATCAGAAGGATACCCGGTCGCTACCGCAAACGCTTCTGTCAACCTGTCGGCCAGGCAAATCTTGGTTTCATGATCGGAAACCGGCATGGTTATTTCAAGGCATGGCATCTTTGCCCTCCTTAATAGTAGGTCAAAACAATATGAATAATTCCGGCTGCAAACAAGGTGTATTTACTTGTCGCAATCACTAATGTGAACCCTTGAATATGATTTCATACTTTCACCGTCAACCAGCGGCCACGCCGGTAATAAATCCAGAAAGCCACCGAGCTGACAATCCCGGAAAGGGCCATGGTCCACCAGATAGCATTCTGGTCATAACCCATCAAGCGGGTAAGAATAAGAATCGGTCCCACCTGCATAGCCCAGGCGTGGATAATGTCCATAACCATAGCCGGAGTGTTGAGACCGACCCCCATGTGAATTTCCTCCACCATCAGGTAAGCGCCAAAGAACGGCAGACCGAGCGCCATAATCCGCAACATCGTGATTCCATAATTAATGGTCAATTCGTTGTCGAAGAACATCTGCATTATCGGTCCGGCAAAAAAGAACGAAACAACGCCAAATACGAACATGATCCCAACCCCGAGCAATACCGCCTGATCGCCTGTTCTCCTCGCTCGTTCCAGTTTACCGCCGCCGATATTATGTCCGATCAGGGCCGAAAGCCCCAAGCCTATCCCGACGAGAATCATGACGCCGAAATGTGTGACCTGGTTGCCGATGCCATAAGCAGCGACAACATCCGTCCCGAAAACGGCTACCAACGGTGTTATCACCAGCCGGGCGCTCGAAAACGACATCGAACCCAACCAGGCCGGAATGCCAATTTTGAGCAATTTCCACATTGAACGAACAGAAACCGGGACTTTTCCCTTCAGGGTCAGTTTTACATTGGTATAGCCGCCGTACATCAGAAACAGGCCGACGACAAAAGTAATCGAGTAGGCCAAAACAGAAGCCAAGGCAGCTCCCTCTATCCCGAGCGCAGGCAGTCCCCAGTAACCAAACATAAGAAGCGGGTCGAGTATGATATTGAGGGCGTTGGAGGCAATCATCAGAATCATGGCCATCTGCGGGTTGGCCACCGAGCGCATTGCGGTATAACACGAGAACGTAGCATACATGATCCCCATTCCGAGGAACATAATTCTCCCGTACGCCGTGCCGGCCACTAAGGCTTCACCACGAGCCCCCATCATGTACAGCATGTATTGAACGGTGAAATACCCGACCACGCCAAAGAATAAACCGAAAAAAAGCTTGAGCAGCAAAGTTTCCTTTATCGCTTTTTCCGTTTCTGCATACGCCTTCTCTCCGTACCGTCGCGAGATAATCGCCACGGAACCGGGACCGACTAACTGGTTGAATGAAAAAAACAGCCAGAGAATAGTCCCGAAAAACGTGATTGCCGCCACCCCGATCTCTTTCCCCGGTAACCGCGAAACCCAGTAGGTGTCAACCAGCGAGTAAATATTCTGACTGAGAAAGCCGAACATCGACGGCAGACCCATTTTCAGTATAGAACCGATAATGGATCCTTCGGTGTAGTCGATATGCTTTTTCTTTACGATTTCGATTGAACTGTGATCGGCCATAGAAATGAAAAGTACTTATTATTCTGTAACGGTCAAAGCGATATCGGATAGTTACGTAAATCAGTTAAATATGTTCGGGGTTTACTAATTGGATGTAGACAGACGGGTCGGATCCGGCATTTGTCTGCAATCAGGGTAGTCACAACAGGTCGTGCAGACACGCTTATGCGCAACGAAGTCAAGCAGGTTGACATCAGGAGAATAGTACCCATCCCTGACCGGCTCTTCGCGCATGAGGTCGGTGCTCAGGTATTTCTTGTTGGAGTCGGCGAACACTGTCACCACTATCGCCTCCGGTGAAAGTTTTTCCTGTACTTTCAAAGCCGCCACAAAATTGGCTCCGGACGATATCCCGACCGCAAACCCGAGTTTAGAGGCCAGTTTTTGAGCCATAATAATAGCATCACCGTCGTTGACGTCGATGATATCATCGAGAAACGCAAGGTCCAGAATCGAAGGAATAAACTCATCCGATATTCCCTGGATACGATGCTGGCCAATTTTATGACCGGTACAGAGGGTAGGTGATTCCGCCGGTTCCATGGGGTGGATCATGATTTTGTCGTTTTGTTTCTTCAGGAACTTACCCACGCCCATGATTGTTCCGCCGGTACCTACTCCGGCCACAAATGCGTCCGGTTCTAGACCGACAAACTTGAGCTGCCACCACAGCTCCGGCCCGGTGGTCTCCGCATGTGCGTCAATATTGTCGGTGTTCGAAAACTGACAGGGGAGGAAACTGTTCGGTTGTTCTTCAGCCAGTTTTTCCGCTTTGGCGATACTTCCGAGGAAGCCTCCCTCGTCACGAGTGACAGGCCGAACCGTAGCGCCGAAACTTTCAATCAACGCCACCCTCTCACGGCTCATCCAGTCCGGCATGAAAATCGTCACCGGATGACCGAGGGCACGTCCGATACCGGCGAAAGATATTCCGGTGTTGCCGCTGGTCGCTTCGATAATCGGATCGCCCGTTTTGAGTTGATCCCGTTGGTAGGCCGCCCTGAGAATATGTAACGCCATGCGGTCTTTGATACTGCCGGTCATATTCATGTGCTCGGCTTTTACAAATAGCCGGCGGCGTTTTCCCTTGTATTCGAAGAAAATTTCCAGAAGCGGAGTATTACCCACCAGATGGCTGAGCGATTGAAACCTACAGTCGGTCTCCGATTTCATCTGTTATTCCCTCGCATCACGAAGGATAAGATAGCCGGATTTCAGTTTAAGTCAACCGTCAACAGCACAGGATTTATCAGGCGTTATCGCGGCGCCAGTTCACGCACAAGCGACTTGACATCCTTGAGATGAAACGGCTTGGGAAGAACAACCTTTATCCCGTTTATTGAAGCGCCTTCTTCATCAATTTGTGTCCCCCAGCCTGTGATCATGGCGATAGGCAACCGGGGATATTTTTCATGCACTATTGCGGCCAGATCAAGGCCCGACATACCGGGCATTCCGAGATCGGTAATTACGAGATCGAACGGTTGAGTATCGACTGCCTCCAAAGCCTTGTAGCCGTCCGAACAGGTCGTGGGAAGGTGACCGTCGATAGTGAGCATATCACTCAGGATTTCCCTTATCTGTTCATCATCATCAACGACAAGAATACGCAGGCGATCGGAAATACGCTCACTGCTGACAGTGTCTGTGTCTTCGCCCGCGAAGTCTGTGGATTTGAAAGCAACACGGAACACCGCTCCACCGTCCGGGCCTTCTTCGATCCTGATTCGTCCGTTATGGCCTACAACAATTCCGTACACGATAGCCAGCCCCAAACCCGCGCCCCGATGAGTCTTGGTAGTAAAAAACGGATAGAACACTTTCTGATGCAGATCCCTGTTTATCCCCTCACCATGGTCAGTAACGGTTACCTGCCACTCTACTCCCTTTGAAAAAAGTGACAATTGTACCACACTCTGTTCAAACGAATGTTCAACTCCGTTTTCAATCAGCTTGTCAAACAGGGTCCGCAGATCGTCGGCGTCACCGTTGATGTAAGCATGATCAGGGATATCCGAGCAGACAACAACCCGGACCTTTCTCTTGCGGGCAAGTTCCCGCCATGTAGAAGGTCGTTCATTGACACATTCAGACAGAATTGCGGACAGATTCACCGGGCCAAGTTTTTTATTGCGAGCGCGACAGGTGAACTCCTGAATGCGGCGTACTGTTTCCGCGCCATCCATGGCCAGCGATTCGACCTGGTTCAAACCGGAGAGAATCGGCCCTTCGTCCAGTTTCATCTTCAGAAGCTGAACTCTACCGACAATTCCACCTATAACATTGTTGAACTCATGAGCAATCCCGGTGGTCATATCGGTCAGTGCGGCCATCGCTTCGGCATCAGCCATCCGTGAACTGGTCTTTTCCAGAGCACGTTTCGACTTCTGGATATGTTCGATATGCACCGAGTTTCGCAGGACAATTTCCGCCATGGAAGCAAGCACACTGATAAGTTCGAGGTCGTTATTGGCAAAATGATTATATCGATTTGTCCACAGGACCAGAACACCTGAATGCTCATTATCAACTTTCAACTCAACAGCGACAACAGTGCTGATACCCGCGGGCAACGAAGATGACAACTCCAGCAACCGGACATTATCCGAATCATCCGTTGAAACCGAATCGACGGTCAGTTGTTCGTTCAACTCCCTGTTCCACTTTTCAATTGTTCCCGATTCGAGTTCGTGCCGACAAACGATCGGACCGACCTCAAGCGAAGCTGTTTCCTGGTTCCGATTGAGAAAACAGGCGCCGCCATCATGACTTAATGAAGCGGCAATTCGGGCAATAACTCCGGTAGCTTCTGAGTATGTTGCGGAGGTTACTCCATCCTCGAAAACCGATAATATCTGAGTAAGTCTGGTTGAGTAATCGTTGACTTCGTGGGAAGTGTCGGCGATACGCATGGTCCCTGTTACTGCCTCCAGTATCAGCCTGACAGAGACATCCAGGGATTCAAGGTCAACTTTCGGTCGGCTGGCCCAGTAAACGATCAGAGTAGATGTAAAACGGCGACTATCGGTATATCTAACTACAGTCCTGTAAGTTAGTTGGTTGTGCCGGGCGAAAGGATCAGGGCTTGATTCATCGATCCTGGTTAACTTTCCGCCACAATCTCCGTTATTAAGATCGAGCAGATTAAGCCGGGACACTTCTGTACCCGCCGTGTGATTACAGGCTACCAGTATAGCATCCTCATCGGATGGTCGCTGGTAGAACATACCGATAAAATCAGATGCAAACAGTTGCGAAGCAAGCTGGGCGGCAAGATCAAGCTGTGCTATCAAGCCACCAAGTTGATTACTTCGCTGAACATGAAGATATTTAGATACCTGTCCGGACGGCCTCATTATCGACTGCTTTCCCCTCTGTTCATCTTATGATTGAGTTTACCTGCCGGGGTAGTTGACGGAATAATACTCACTCGATAGTATTCCTCGTCGTCGCACTCAAAGTTGATAATCATTTGACCTGCCTTCAACCGTCCGGACGACTCATCATTCGTCTGAAGATTTTCATGAACATATATCCCCGACAGTAACGTCTCCACAGTCAAGTGTCCGATTACAGCAGATGGTATTTTGAACACAGCCATCGGTCCGTCCCGGCCCGTTTCCATCCTGACCGTCATCTTACCGGAGCATATCGCTTCATCCATTACACCCAGTACCAGCGGCAGGACCAGATCGTATAATTCCTGCCAACTGACCTCAAAGTCTGTTTCTCCGATATTATCCACATCGATTTCAAGGATAACGTTCTTGTTGTCCCTGATCTGGCGAGCGTAACCCTGAACAACAGCAGGGAGATCTTTCAGAAATCTCCTGATCGACAGCTTGCTGTCAAGCTGGCCTGCTGTCAGGACACACAAACTGCGCAACTTGTCCACATAAGCAGCAATTTTGTCGGCGGCCTTGCGAATTCGATCGCTGCCCAACTCCACTATTTCAGGGTTTTGCGGAGCGTTTTCGATCAGCTCGTTTTGACCCATCACCACGCTAAGACATTCCATTATATCATGAAAATAACCTCCGGCCAGCCTGGCGATAACATCCAAACGATTTCGATTGCGGTCCGACGAATGATCCACTCCAACCGTCTCAGCGGTGTGATCAGGATGACTCAGCAGTTGACGAGTCAGATTGATAAAACGAGCAATACCGGTGAAGAAAGGTTCATAGCAACGCAGATGGTCACCCGACAGCGGCAATCCGAATGAAATATACCCGTCACTACCATCCACACGACCGGTCGAAAAAACTGCCTCGGAGGCAACATTGTCACCCAGGTACCGAGAAATATAATTGCTGAATCTGTTATCATTATGAATATCGTCAACGAACAGCGGCTCATCATCAGACAGTTCCGACAACACCACTTTCGGAACAGGAGGGTCGGACTCAGAAAGAAAGGAGCACCCGGATCCTGTCGCCGTTAATACCGAAGCAGTGCCGTCTATATCGCCGACAACCAGGCGCGAAAGTTTAATCTGACGATTGACGACCTCGAACACCTGATCAAGAAGTTTACGCAAACTGTCTTGCGACGCAGGCCGTTCACCCAGGTATCCATACAGCGAAACTGTTTCAGAAACGGTGCTGAATTGTGATTCATGAAGATACGAAGCCATTCGTGCGATTTCCACGATGGTTGTCATCTCTTCGATCGGAATGTCTCCACTTATCAGCGTAGCCGTAACAATATCGGTACGATCCGATCCTATACCGGGATGAATCATAAGATAGTTCGGCGCCGTATCCATCAATGTCGGATACTCCGGCACCATATCGGCCGGTATAAACAGTCTTTCATGAATAATCGCTTCCTCCCAGTCCCGCATCTGCTCCGGAGTGAGCCGGGGCCCCAGTCGGTCGGACAGATGGATATTCCCGACAGCCAGACGTAATCTGTACACTCCCTCGTCGAAATAATAGATAGTACCCAGTGAACGAGGCCACCGGGAGGTTATCAGATTAAGCATCGATCTGTGAAACATGTCGACGCTTTGATCACGGTCAAACAGACAACCCAGGAACTCCCGGATAGTTCTGTTTCGCTGTGCAGTCTCAGATTGATGCATCTCCGTGATAACTGAAAACAGCCCGGCCTGAGTCGCCGCGCTTAGCGCCGGACAGGATTTTCCGCCATACCGCAGACAGGCCCTTATCTTCCCGGTTGATAATACCGGGAAGATGTATCCATCATCAATCTCGAGCGGTTCCTCCGAGATAAGGTCAGGGTTCGTATTCTCGTTTTTGACAGCCAGACGTTGACTGAGTGATCTTAGTTGTTCCAGGGGGATATGCAGCCACTCCGAAGGTCCGCTTGATCTGCCGCTTGAAACCAGTTTGAAAACCGTCGGGATTCCTCCGCTCATATACAGATCGACCCCGGACGGCAGGCTCAGCCCGGCCAGCGTCTTCTGAAAAACCGGCTTTTCTGTCTCCGCAAGCAGTTTCATCAATATGTTGTCCGGCCGTTACTCCTCAACCGGTTGTGACAGGTAATCCTGTATCCGATGAGCGGATTTGTCGATTATGGCAAGGTACTTATCAAGCTTTGCATCACCCGGTTGATGTCTGGATTTGATCATTTCCAGCGAACCCAGGATTCCGCTCAGTGATGAATTGACCTGCCCTCTCAATCGTGAACTTGTCGCCATCCGGGTTCTGTCGGCCCGCGATAGTGTGGATTTGACGGCATTGCGGGAAAGACCATTCTGAATTGCCAGACCGACAGCGTTGGCAACAACACGGGCAAACATGATATCAGCACTGCGGTGGGAACCGCCCTGAGTCTGCATTCCGGCAATACTGACAACCGCCAGCACCCGGCGACCTACCGGTACGGGGACAAGAAGCGCATCAAGACTGCTTTCGGTAAATACCTGTGACGCTTCCGCGCCGGAAAGCTGTTCCGGCTGGTTCAGACCGGCCAGCACTATCTTGCCGGTATCCCGGAGCTGGCGATGCAACGGCATCAGGGAGAGAATCATGTGCCCGTCCGGCGGTGTGGATGGTTTCTGCGACGGTTTACTCACCAGCGCCCGCGACCGGAGGAAAGCATTGTCCGGACTATAGGTGGCAATACGCACAATCGACGCTCCCAGTTCTTCATGCAAAAGCCGGGCGCTCATCGAGAACAGTTCCTGAAGGTTGTTGCCGGCGCCTGTTTCCATCAACATCTTTTCAAGAGCAACCATGCGACGCTCCGCTTTTATCGAAGCTGAGGTTTGCTCATCATCGATCAGCAGATCACGCACCACAGTAACCGAAGATAACAAAAGTCGTCTCTGTACCTGATTAAACGGTGTTTCCCGATTCCGCACAGCCGTCAACACCGCACCGCAGGTGCCACCGATAAACACAGGCACGGCCAACCCGCACTGCATCGTTGAATCAGACTCGGCGTTCGTTTTGTTATCGAAGATTACAGGCTTTCCGGTTGAAAGAGCCTCTCTTATGTAGTCGGGACAAAGGTCGACTGCTATACCGATTTCATCAAGAACAGTTCGGCCGTTTCCGATTGTCAGACGTCGCACCTGGTCAGCACCGACCGATATAACCAAAGATATCTGATCGGCGCAAAGACGGTCGGACAAAGTTCGCGCGATATTCGCGAAATTATCCCGGAACTCAAGCGATTTATCTACAGAGGAAGCCAGGTCACGGCGGAGTTTCCGGAAATGTTCCATAATGGAAACACGAGTGCGAAGTGTATCCAGTTCCAGCTCGCGAGAAATAATATCGACTGCGATCTTCAGGTTGATCCTCAATTCGTCACAACCGGTCGTATCGTCTGAATCCATCCAGATCAAAAACACACCGTATACGCGGTTGTTGGCCTGCAACGGCAACGCCAAATCGGGGGGCGCGATCATACCGGTGAAATGATCGAACAGGTTCGACGGCTCCTTGCCGTCATTCTGATCGGCGACAACTATTTCTTCCGGCTTTATTTGAAGTTGTACGAGTTCCGCAGCATCAGGATCATCAGCACAGGTTGTGGAAAGAAGCCGGGCAGGTGTCTTGGGAGTATCGCAGGCAAAAACCGCACCCCAGGCGACACCCGATAAACCGGATATATAATCAAGAGTCGTGCACAGGACTTCAGGAAGACGGGTTTCGACCATCACCAATTGTTCAACTCTCTTGATCAACTCCAACCGCTGCACCTGTTCCTGTGAGGACTGGCGATTGGCTCTGGCGATCGGCAACCAGGTGGAAACACCACTGACCAGAAACGTAGCCCCCATGATAATTCCAATCCAGGATATTACCTTGAAAAACAGCGGATCCGACAGGAAAGGAACAGTAGCAAAAATTCCAAGTCCGCTGTAAATACGCAACAATGAGACCAACGACAAAACAGCCAGGCCCCCCGACAAAAACCGATAACTCTCAGCATCATGTACTTGAATCGCCCTGCGAAACCGGGCTACAATGACAAGACACAATAGAAAAAACAGCGCTACCGACAGATCAATAAGCGGCAGTCCCATAATTGTTATCCTCCGCTCTGGATTCAGTTTATCAGTTTAATTATCGGCTGTTACGGCCTTTCCTCTTAGCTTCGGGACTCACCCCCTCCTCGACAAAGTGTAGGTATCTCCCCCCATTAATCATCAGACCGAGCATAAACCACAAGTTGAGATGTTGTCCCTATCCTACAAGCAGATGACAACTTAGGTAGTCGTAATGCGGCGGGCATGTCCATTGCAGCAAGGTACGGCAGGAACATAGAAACGGCTGTTACTGACTCTCAAGGAGGGAGAAGACATGCTTATGAAGAAAATCTGTTTTTTTGTCCTGACCGTCCTGATAATAAGCGCTGTCTGGACTGGTTGCTCCAGAGACGAATTCAGGGGGAATCTTAACTCAATAGGCAAAGCCGACGGGGTAGCGCTTTACTTCCCGCTGGCTGAGGGGTACACGACAGTTTATTCAGTACAATACGCTAATGGCGAACAGGCTACGGTCAGGTATGAAGCCGGACGCGAAGTCTCACTGGGGTCAGGGGAAGCGGTGGAATGGCGCACCTATGCCGACGGCGGCAATACCGGAACCAGTTATTTCACAGCCAGTTCCGATGCTGTCGATCATTATTCGGGAAACGGTAGTACGCCGCACAGAATCCTCGAAGCTCCTCTGTCGTATGGTCACACCTGGATGGTCGAAGTAGACGTAAGCGACGGCGGGATAAACTATGATTCTTTATCGACCAACACCAATGACAAGGATTCGACCGATACGATTCAAATCGACAATGACGGTCCGCTTCTTTCGTACCCGGCTCTCGGTTCGGTTTACTTAAGCGTGGCCGGCTTCGAGGCCCTGACTCTTTCCAACGGCACCTACTACTCTTCCGCCCTGAAAATTACCAGCACCAACCAGTACGGCGATGAAAGCTACTACTGGTATGTGGCCGGGGTCGGATTAGTCAAATATGTACTCGATGCCACCGGTACTGATTATCCGGAAGGCAGAGAGGTTGGCGAACTGGTGCAGTACGGTTTCAACTGATCAGGTTCAGGGTAGATTGAGGTTTAGAGTTGGCCGGGTCAGGTAACGACCCGGCTGATTTGTATCACTTCGTAAAGAGAGACGGGTTGGCCACACGGCCATAGTTCTTGAAATGAAGTTTGGCCAGTTCCGGTAATACCTCTACCCCATACTGCGCGACTATACGGCGGCCGGCTTCATCAACCTGGGGAGCCGCCCCCTTGGGGATGGTGACACCAAACTTCTCACTGAGTTTTTCCATTTCACGAATAAATACGGCACGGGCTATTATCGACGCACCAGCTACCTGCATAACCCTCTCGCCGCGCACCATCTGTTTCAGTTTAACCTTTTGACCGCGAGCCGCAAGAGCGTCAGCTACCAGTTCCGGCTTGCCGAATTTGTCGGAAATAACGAGATCGGTTGCATGACCGGAAACCAGACGGTCGATAACTTCAGCATGACCCTCAGCCAGCAACTTGTTAAGGTTTTTGATCTCGGAATATCGACGGTTGTAATCGGCCGGGCTGATGATCAGTACCGCATGAGGGAATCCGGCGCGCAGTTGCTCGTCGAGCTGTAATGTTTTTTTGTCGGCGATCAGTTTTCCGTCTCGGACGCCCATTTCCCGGAGATCATCCAACCGTGACTCATCAGCCAGAAAAGCCGCAACGACCAGGGGACCAAAGAAGTCTCCCTTGCCGGACTCATCAACCCCTGCCACCCGCAGATAATCGGTCATTTATTTATTGGCCCGTTCGAGGTATTCTCCGGTCCGCGTATCCACTTTTACCTTGTCCCCTTCCTTAATGAACGGGGGCACCTTAACTACCAGGCCTGTTTGCAGGGTAGCCGGTTTGGTGACATTGCTGACCGTATCGCCTCGAGCCGATGGTTCGGTAGCGGTAACTTCAAGGATTACCGAAGCAGGCAGATCTATCGAAATAGCTTCGCCGTCGAGAAACAGAATCTTGTATTCGTCATTCTCAAGCAGGTACCACTTCGAGTCTCCGATATTTTCCACCGAAATCTGTACCTGTTCAAATGTGGTCGAGTCCATGAAAGTCATTTCACCGTCACTCTCGTACAGGTACTGCATCTTCTTCTCTTCCATATCAGGAGGTTTGAAGCTGTCGTTGGATGAGAAGACTTTTTCCACCACCGCACCTGTCTTGATATGTTTCAGCTTGGTGCGGATATTGGCCTTGCCGCGGCCCATCTTGAAGTGTTGGTAGCTGACGACATAATACGGTTGGTCGTCAACTATAATACGCAAACCTTTTCGAAAATCTGACGGCGTATACATCGTACCTCCTGATCAATTAGGCCGGAATATAACAAAAACAGGCCGAGGCCCAAATGTTTTCTGAAAACAAGAAAAGGACAAACTTTCAGACAGAAGTGATAAAAAATCATCCCGTCGATTTTACCGAAGACTCGGCTGTTTGCTTCTCAGACAAGGCCGTCGAGGGAAGGCTGACAGTGAAAGTCGTACCCTGTCCCTCGGCCGATTTGAATGACAGACGACCATTATGCAGGTCTACAATCTTCTTCACCAGCGGCAGACCGAGTCCGGTTCCGGACGGACGAGTGGAAAAGAAGGGGGTAAATATCCTGGCTGATGCTTCTTCATCGATTCCACAGCCGGTATCTGATATGTCGATAATCGTCTCCCTGCCCACCACCCGGTACTCGATAGTAACCGTTCCGGGACCGCCCTGGTACGCGTTTACACTATTCTCGATCAGGTTACCGATTGCCTGTTTCAAAAGCAGGCCGTCAGCATTGACCACAATCTCCTGTTCCGCACGGTGAACAAATCTGATCAGGGAACAATCCTCACGTACGCGGAACCCTTCGAGCAGTTCCTCTACCAGCGAACAAAGAGCAACCCGGGTCAACTGACAGTGCAGGGGACGGGCGAAATAGAGAAAGCGTTCGATCAGCGATTCAGCCTCACGTGTTTCCTGTATCAGGGCAACAGCGTTATCAGGCGGCAGATTCCGGCTTATCAGTTTCTTCTTGATCAACGTGCCGTAACCAGAAATAGCACCGAGCGAGTTCCGGACCTGGTGGGCCAGTCCTCCGGCCATCTCACCCAGAGCGGCCAGCCTTTCACTGACTTCCAACTGACTGCGCAACGCCGACAACTCGGTCAAATCATTTATCATCACCGAAACTCCGATCGGTTCACCGTTACCATCCCGGATAGTTGAGACGGTAGCCCCCAGAATCAGTTTCCCGCTGGCGACTGTTTCATATTCGGACTCACAATACGCTTCATTTTTACCACAATCCAGAGCGCGTGAAACCGCATCGATGATTTTAATGCTGGGTCTGAACAGTTCCCAGTAATGCTCGCCGACTACGGCGTTGTGATCATGGCCGAGGATTCGGGAAGCTGCCGAATTCAGAGTCTTGACTTTTCCCTGAAGGTCTATCGTCACCACGCCGGTATCAATCGAACCCAGCAGGTGTTCGTTGAAACTTTCAATTGAGTCGGCCCGGTGCCGGGTCCGGCGATTAAGCTCGAGCAGTTGTTTTTCCTGCTCTTTAAGCTGGCTGATTATCTCCCGGTAATCCCTGACAATAGAATCGACTTCATCGCTGTCCTGACCGATGGGCCGACCGGCTTCGAGCGCTTCCTTGCGAATGCGTCGAAATGGTGACAGCACCAGGCGCGAAAGTAAAATATAGACCACCAGCACCACCAGTGCGGCTATGATACTCACGATAATAGTCGTACGCCCTGCAGAATCGAGATAGGCCAGCAGAGGTTCCCTGACCCCAAGGATAAGCGTCCCGCCGGTGCTTTTTGAAGGCAACGGATAAAGAAGCAGGAACTCGTCACCGTTCCCGTGTATGATTTTTCGGAACTCCGCTCCCTGAATTATATTAGCGAATGAACCCGGATCACCGCCTAAGGCCGGTGCGGTGAGCAGCCAGTCAACTGTAACTACTTCCTTAGAGGGAGGAGAAGGAAAGTAGATCAAAACGGACAAATCCCGCTGTTGTCTGAGTTGCTCAACCTGCTCATCGGTGAGAACGTCTCCGGCCCGGTATTCGAGCTGCCGGCTTATCACTACGGCGGAGTTGTTGAGTTCGGCCTCGACAGTTTCCTGCAGAGCTACTCTGGCATTAAATGATACGTAATTCGAAGTAACATTAAGCACCAGAAGAACCAGGATAGTAGCCAGCAGGCCCAGTTGTACTTCGGATTCGTATTTTGTGGACAGTTTACTCATCACTATATGCCGTTTATCGGCGGGAAAAAGATATAGTTGAAGAAGAGGCGGTCCGGTTAGTGGACAGTAAGAAAGTTCGTAATATAGAAACTGATTATCCGGTCACCGGCGACCAGTGCCAGAACAGCCGCAATCGACAGAAAGGGGCCGAACGGTATCAGCCGTTCCCGACGCAGACGGGCCGAGAAAGCCATCATGATAACCGTGACGAATAATCCGATCACGGCGGAACTTATAAAAACCAGGAGGATTTTTTGCCAGCCGAGAAAAGCCCCGAGCATAGCGGCCATCTTGATATCACCGCCCCCCATTGATTCTTTTTTGAACAGCCAGTCTCCAAGAATCGCAATCAGGTAAAGAGCGCCCCCTCCGACCAGCAACCCGATCAGGGCGTTGACAATGCCGAGACCGCCGGGGACTAAAGAGATCAACAGGCCTATCGCCATACCGGGCAGTGTGATTCCGTCCGGTATGATCTGAAAATCGAGATCGATGAAAAAGATCACCAGCAACGACGACCCCAGAAAGGCCAGTGCAAATGAATGAAGGCTGAGTTCGAACTGCCAGTAGCAATAGAGATAAAACACGGCGTTCAACAGTTCGACCAGAGGATATCTGAGGGCTATCGGCTGAGAACAATTAGCGCATTTACCGCGCAAAACGAGGTAGCTCACGACCGGGATATTATGGTACCAGCGCACCGGGCTGGAACAGTGCGGACAGCGTGATCCCCCTTTGACAAAGCCGATTTTTCTTGGGACGCGATAGATAATTACGTTCAGGAAAGACCCTACGGCCAACCCGGTAATAGCTGCCAGAATGTACGGAAAAAACTGCATGTTAAAGTATCGGCCGGACCGGCGACTAACTCAACTCGCCCAACCGGTCCATGACGATCGCACATACGGCCGGGGCGGCGGTTTCGCTCCGCAGAATACGCTGTCCCAGCGAAATCGATTTGTATCCGGCGGCAATAGCGGCCTCCGCTTCATCATCGGAGAAACCGGACTCCGGACCGACCAGCACGGTAATCCGGGAAACCTTATCACCCGATAGACAATCAGCCAGCGTGGTCTTCGAAGCTTTTGGATGGAACAGCAGGTTTACAGATTCCGGATCGGTTTCTTTGACAAAGGTTTCAAAAGAGACGGGACCGGCGATCACCGGACAACAGGATCGTCGACACTGCTTTATCGCGGCCAGAGCGATTTTATTAAGCCTTTTAATCTTATTCGCTGCCCTGCGGGGATCATCCAGCTTCACCTTTGAACGTTCCGACAAAATCGGCACAAACCTGCTGACCCCCAGCTCGGTTGCTTTCTGAACAATCGTATCCAGTTTGGAACCGACCGACAGCCCGGCGGCCAGGGTCAGCTTTACGAACGGTTCACCGTAATTGCGTATACGGGTGTGGACCTTCACACAAACCAGACGGCCGCGACCGATTCGTTCGATTTCACCGCGGCAAGCCTGCCCGAGACCGTCAACCAGCATGACAAAATCACCCTGCCTGAGCCGCATTACTTTTGAGGCATGATGACTCTCGGATTTGTCCAGCTCGATGATATCTTCGCTGAAACCATCGGGCGAAGCATAAAAGATCGGAGCTTCCAGGCCGCTACTCCTCCCGACTGACAATAAAGGTCAGCCACTCATTATCAGGCACTGTTTCCCGAATCGACAAACCGCACTCCGAAAGCCGGGCATTGACATCAGGTTCATCTTTAGCCAGAAGTCCGGCCAGTACAAGCACTCCTTCCGGAGTAGTCAGCTCTTTCAGGCGGGGCAGCATCTCGATGATCGTCTCTTTGATAATGTTCACACAAATGAACTGATAGGGTTCATCAGAGTCGCACTGTTCGATGGAGCCAAGCAGGATATCGTTGTCAGATGAAACAGCATTAAGTTCAAAGTTCTCCCGGCAGTTTTCGACCGCCATAGGATCATAGTCTATCGCTTTAACATACCGGGCGCCTTTCTTGTCGGCAAGAATCGAGAGGATACCGGATCCACAGCCAAGATCAAGAAACCTATGACCGGGTGTCATACGTTCGGCAATTATCCTTAGGCAAGACCGCGTTGTCTCGTGGCGACCGGTACCGAAAGCCATCTTGGGTTCGATAATAACATCGTACGCGGCATCAAGAACCGGCTCGTGCCAGGGGGGCCGGATAATTATCCCCGGCTCCACTACTATCATTTCCACGGAGTTGCGGTATTGTTCCTCCCAATCGATATTGGTCAATACACGGCTTTTGATTTCAGGTGTCTTTGATTGATCGCACTCGAGCAGTTGGGCCAGCCTGTCAGTGATCGGCTCGGTGTAATTATCCTTGCCGGCAACCGGGAGATAAAACTTTACCGTTGTTTCGTCGGTATCTTCTTCGTCTTCAAGCACAAGACCGGATGAAAAGTTTTCTATTACATAATCGCAGAACGGTTCAACCACAGATTTGTCTACCGTTACGCTGACTTCGACAAACGATGCCTGCCCGCTTTGCTGATTCATACACCCAAAGTCTCACGTAATTTTTCAAAAAACGATTTGTTACCCGACGGCGGAGTCATCGATTCGGAGTCGGCGAGTTTGGTCAATAGTCGTTTGTCCTCGGCTGATAGTCTGGTCGGGACCCAGACAATCACACGCACCATAAGGTCTCCTCTTCCACTGCGGTGCAGGTGCGGGATACCCTTGCCCCGGAGACGCATCATCTTACCGGACTGAGTGCCTGGTGGTATTTTCAGCTCAGTTTCGGATTCAAGGGTAGGCACGGTAACCGTACCACCAAGCGCGGCTGTTGTGAATGAGATAGTTTTGTCACAAATGATATTGTCACCGTGACGGGTGAAATGTTCATGCGGCTTTTCCTCGAATACAGCCATCAGATCGCCCGGCTCACCACGATTGGCGGCGGCGTTGCCCATATTATCCACCACCATATAGTTGCCTGAGGAAACCCCGGCCGGAACTTTTATGCTGACAGTCGAAGTACCGCGAACTCGTCCTTCTCCCCGACAGGTCGGACAGGGATTGGAAATAATCTCCCCCGCGCCACGACAACGATCACAGGTCGTGACCTGCTGAATGGTGCCGAGGAAAGTACGGCTCAAGGTTCGCACCCGGCCGGCCCCCTGACACTGCGGACAGGTATTGCGCGATGAACCCGCGGCCACCCCGGAACCTCCACAGGATTCGCATTGCTTGAGACGTTTTACCCGAATCGATTTTTCGCATCCTTTGGCTATTTCTTCAAGGGTTAGCGGGATACGTACCCGTAAGTCCTCACCGCGTGAGCTTCGTCGCCCACCTCCTCGCCCCATACCGAAAATATCGTCGAATATGGATCCACCACCGCCAAAGTCACGCATAAAAGCGCGAAGGGCATCGCCGATATCGAAACCGCCGAAATCAGCAAAGCCGGGCCCGCCCTGACCAAGCCCGGCGTGACCGAACTGGTCGTAGGCCTGACGTTTCTGCGGGTCTTTCAGGACCTCGTAGGCCTCGGTCGCTTCCTTGAATTTCTCCTCGGCCGTCGTGTCGTTCGGGTTGCGGTCGGGATGATATTTCAGGGCCAGCTTACGATAGGCCGCTTTGATATCACCTTCAGAAGCGCCGCGATCGACGCCTAATACTTCGTAATAATCGCGTTTAGACATCTATTGACTACTTTTTGTCGTCATCGACTACTTCAAAGTCGGCATCCACCGCTTCGGGATCAGAATCATCCGATTGCTTCGTCTGCTCCGACGACCCGCTGCCATCGCCGGTCGCGCTCGCGGTATTCGTCTGTTCCGCCTGCGCCTGCTTGTACATTTCTTCGGCCAGCTTATGCGAGGCGGCCATCAGCTCTTCTTTGGCTTTGTTGATCTCCTCGAGGTTGTCATGACCGACAGCATCTTTTAATGCCTGCAACTTCTCCTCTATCGTTTTCTTCTCATCGTCGGAGACTTTGTCGCCATGTTCTTTCAGAGTCTTTTCCGTGGAATAGACAAACTGGTCGGCCTCGTTGCGGGCCTTGATCAGTTCCTCGCGTTTCTTGTCTTCCTCCGCGTGCGCCTCGGCATCCTGCACCATCTTTTCGATTTCTTCGTCGGAAAGACCGGAAGACACTTCAATCTTGATCGACTGTTCTTTTCCGGTAGCCTTATCCTTGGCCGAGACATGCACAATACCATTTTTGTCGATATCGAAAGTCACTTCAATCTGCGGCACACCGCGCGGGGCCGGCGGGATACCGACAAGGTCGAACCGGCCCAGAGTGCGGTTATCGATCGCGTTGGTACGTTCGCCCTGAAGAACATGGATCGACACCGACGACTGGTTGTCGGCGGCTGTCGAAAATATCTGCGACTTGGTGGTAGGGATCGTGGTGTTGCGTTCAATCAGTTTGGTCATAACACCACCCAGGGTCTCTATTCCGAGGGACAGAGGCGTGACATCCAGAAGCACGATCTGCTTGTCGCCCATGTCACCGGAGATGATTCCACCCTGGATAGCCGCTCCCACAGCCACAACCTCATCCGGGTTGACTCCTTTGTGAGGTTCACGACCAAACAACTCGGTAACCAGCGAGATCACTCTGGGCATCCGGGTCATGCCGCCGACCAGTACTACCTCGTTGATATCGGAAGGCGACAATTTGGCGTCGGACATTGCAGACTTGCATGGCCCGACCGTCCGTTCAATAAGGTCCTCGGTCAACTGCTCGAATTTGGCCCTGCTCAGAGTCAAATCGAGATGTTTCGGGCCGGACTGATCGGCGGTCACAAACGGCAGGTTGATATTTGTCTGCATCGTCGACGATAGTTCGATCTTCGCCTTCTCAGCCGCTTCCTTCAGGCGTTGCAAGGCCATACGATCCTTGCGCAGGTCGATGCCGTTACTCTTGAGAAACTCCTCCGCCATCCAATCGATAATGGCCTGATCGAAATCATCACCGCCGAGATGGCTGTCACCGCTGGTGGAAAGAACTTCGAATACGCCGTCACCGATATCAAGGATCGATACGTCGAACGTACCACCGCCGAGATCGTATACCACGATCTTCTGGTTGCCTTTTTTCTGAAGGCCGTAAGCAAGCGAAGCCGCGGTCGGCTCGTTGATAATCCGTTCCACTTCAAGACCGGCTATTTTACCGGCATCTTTGGTGGCCTGACGCTGGGAGTCGTTAAAATACGCCGGAACCGTAATGACAGCATGAGTTACCTCTTCGCCAAGATAGCTTTCGGCCGCCTGTTTCATCGAACGCAGAATCATCGCTGATATTTCCGGAGGGGAGTATTTCTGCCCCCCGGCAACCACCTGCACCGCTCCGTTTTCGTTTTCGGTGACTTCGTACGGAACCATCTTTTCTTCGGAACTCACTTCGTTATGCATCCGGCCCATGAATCTTTTGATTGAAAAGACGGTATTCTCCGGATTGGTCACTGCCTGACGTTTGGCCGCGGCTCCCACCAGCCGCTCTCCGTCTTTGGTGAAAGCGACAATTGACGGCGTTGTACGCGCCCCTTCAAGGTTCGGGATAACCGTAGGTTCCTGACCGTCCATAACCGCAACGCATGAATTGGTCGTACCCAGATCGATTCCTATTATCTTACCCATTTTCTTTCATCTCCTGTCTATTCAATACTTCTGTTCTTTTCAAATCACTTCGCATCATCCAAACCGTCATCAGATTCATTCGCTTTCGACTTTGCCGACGAACTCACCACCCCGACTTTGCTGTGACGGATGACTCTGTCTCCCATTCGGTATCCTTTGGTGATCTCGACCGCGACACAACCTTCCGGATACTTGTCGCTCTCCGTCTGCATCAGTGCCTCGTGCAGGTTGGGATCAAACGGCTTCCCGATTGCCTCGATAGGTGTCACGTTGTGGCGCCCGAGCAGATTTTTCAGTTGTTCATAGATCAGTTGCATACCATCACGGTACGCTTTGACTTCCGAGTTGCCGTCGTCCTGGGCCAGCGCTCGCTCAAAGTTGTCCATCACCTCAAGCAGATCTACAAGAACCGGGTCCTTGCTGGTCTGCAGTATCTGCTCCATACGACGGGCAGTGCGTTTCTTGTAATTATCAAGTTCGGCGGCGGCCCGCAGGAGCTGATCTTCGAGCATGGCCACCTGCCGGGTCAACTCTTCTTCCCTGCTCAACGTGGTTTCCGATTCCGAATCAGCCGATTCGGGCTCATTTTCGGCAGGTTCATGCGAAGTATCCTCCGCCTGCAAATTGTCGTCGGATGTTTTATCCTTATCGTCAGCAGCGGCAGTTGCGGTCTGATCGTTATTGACCTCTACTTTAATCTCTTTGTCTTCGGCCATATCGATTAATCCTTTTCTTTATCAATACCGGACAGCACTTCGGTGATAGTTTTGGCCGTGTACTGGACAACGGAGACCAACTTGGAATACGGCATCCGTGTGGGCCCGATAATGCCTATCGCTCCACTGATTTTTCCGACCTGGTATGATGACGCCACCAGCGAGCAGTTGATTATATCGGCGTACTTGGATTCTCCGCCGATTATGATCACCAGACCGGCGTCATGCGCTTCCTGCAGAAATTCACCAAGCAGGCTGCCATTCTCAAGTACACGTAACAATTCAGATATCTTCTTCAAATCAGAAAACTCAGGCTGTTTCAATAGCTGATCGGCTCCGGCTACATGAATTCCGTCCGGGTCCAGATCAGACCAGATTTTACTGTCGGAATCCAGCAACAGTTTCACCAGACGACCCTGGTCTTCGATATCAGACAACCGCTCGCCGATCGTGTTTCGTATTTCACCCAGGGTGAGACCGGCCAGCCGTTCGTTGAGTACGGATTCTATATCCCGCAACGATGATTCCGGAATTGCCGCCTGAACTTCTATTATTACGCTGCGAGCCAGTCCCGACTTCACTACCACGATTACCATTATACGTTCATCGCTGATCGGGATAAGCTCCAGACGCTTGAGCACCCCGGCATCAAACCGCGGCGCAATGGTAACGCCAAGCTCACGCGTTATTTCACTCAGCACACGGGATGTCTGGCCGAGAATGGCATCGACACCACGCCCCTCTTTCAGGACAGCGTCACGTATGATCTCTTTTTCCTTAGGCGAAAGCCGATCCGGCTTAAGCAGAAAATCGACATAGACACGATATCCCAGATCAGTAGGAACCCGCCCGGCTGAAGTGTGAGGCTGCTCAACCAGTCCAAGCTCTTCCAGATCCTGAAGGGTGTTGCGAATGGTAGCCGAGGAAAGCCCCATTTTGAACCTGTTGGCAATCACTCGCGACCCCACCGGATCGGCCGACTGGATATAATGAGTAATCAGGTTGTACAAAACCTGCTTCTCACGTTCTGATAACTGTTCAAATGCCATAACCTTAGCCTGCAACCATCAACTTTCTGCCATATTGGCAGCCATTGTGTCAGTCGGCTAATAAGGTAAAAAGTTTAGGCTCTCAAGTCAAGCCTTAACAGAAATTGTACGACACCGATAACGCCGTTGATCCAACAAAGAAAAAGAATCATAAAAAAACCGCACCGGTGAAGGTGCGGCCACATTTACCAAAAACCCTGCAACAGCCTATTTCTTTTTCTTGTCCGGCTTTTTCTTTGACTGTTTGCCTGCTTTTTTTACCAGCTTTTCTTTGCGGTCGTCAATCCCGTTCCCGTTCTTGTCGATGAAGGTATCGTATTTTTTACCCTTGATTGGTTTTTTGGTTCTGACGCCGGCTTTCTTCCCGGTTGTTTTTTTCGCTACACCTTTCTTGGACACCGGCGCCTGCTTTTTGACTACCTTTGATTTGGTAACATTCTTCTTGCTTTTCTTATCAACCGCGCCGGCATTCAGACAGACGGAAAAAGAAAGAGCCAGACTAAGCAGTAATATCAACAGTCTTCTCATAATATTCCACCTCCAACCTGAAAATACCGGTTGTCCTTCCAGATAGCAATCCTGAACTTCGTGTTTCTATACGCATCTGTCGGCCATCTGCCGACCCGGATTAAGCCGGATCGGCAGCAGAAAGAAGATATGCCCTCGGAGTGTCTCATCTGTGCCCACCTTTGTGGGATCTCCCGCCGCCTGATTTGTTTCTCGCACCACCGGATGACCGGGATGATGCTTTTCCGCCGGTGGACTTCCCCCCGGACGGACGTACTGTTTTGGTCGCCGGACGGCTTTGTGACGGCTTCGATCGGGACTTGACAGACGGCTTGTTCCCTCTGGATGTTTTTTTCACATCGCTCTTTTTGGACCTGTACTTTTTCGACTCCGTTCTTCCCCTTTGTTTTTTGGAGCCGGATTTTTTCTGGTAGTATCCTTTGGATTTATCACTGCCGGATGAGCCTTTATCTATTTTGCTCGAGCCGGATCGTTTCCCGCCGGAACCGTACGAACCTGATGAGCTACCGTAGTTTTTCGTTTTGTAACCGGTCGATCCGGTCGATTTAGAGGAACCGTAACCGACACCGACTTTGCTTTTGTAGGTTCCCCGTTTGGTAGAATACTTACGCTTGCCGAAGTCGATCGTGCCGCCGGCGCTTTCCAGCCCACGGTCGGTCTCAACCATCTTTGTGGTACCGCGCACATATTTCTTTGAAGGAACCGCATTGAAACCTGCTTTGCTTCCACCAGCGGACCTCGTTTTACTTTTGACACCGGCCGTCTTCATGCTCAAAGCCTTTTTTTCCTTGAACCGGGGGTAGCCGTTGGAAACCGGATCGCGGTAGGCTACTGTACGCACCTCTTTGTACTTCGAGACATTGTAACGACTCGGCTTGATAATCGTGCGATCCAGGACCACCGTGTGGTAGCGTGTGAAGTGCACATCCTGCTCCCAACAGTAACCGTAACTATCGTATACCGTGATAGTATGCCAGCCGACATAAATACGTGGAATATACAACGGAGCGACACCCCAGTAGATCCCGTCGATATAAATTGTCGCGCCCCACGGGTAGTCGATATAGGCGTTACCGCTCACCGCCCACGACGGATAAGAGGGGTAATAAACCGGTCGGAAATAGTACGGCTCCCATTCGTTCACATAAAGAGCCGTGCGGTCGAACGCGAATTTCTGACCGCCGTAGCGTACAAAATAACGCCCGTTGAGATAGTCCATATACTCAAGACGATCATCCCAGTCGCTGACCAGTCCCGACACCGGATACCAGTCAGGAATCGGGAAACGCTCGCGTGAGGCAATAATCTGTATATTCTCCACCCCTTCGGGTCCGGCCACAACCAGATCGTAGTCGTCGTCAGGGCCAGGTAACGAGTAGGTCGCACCACCGTAGATGTAATTATCCTGATTCGGATAGCTGGGGAAAAGCAGGTTTACCCGCCCCCGGGAGTCAACTGAGTAGATCGCGACAAAAGCGTCACGGTTGGCCCGGAAGTTGATGACTACTTTGTCACCGACATAATAGTCGCCGTCCAGATGATTGGTCCAGATTTCAACATCGAGATAACGGTCAATCCGAATTTCCTTGTCGTATCTTTCCCGAGGGTCCGGTGGCGGGAAATAGTCCGGGCCGCCGTTCTCATTCCGTTGCAGATTCTGCCCGACAGTCGGGCCGACTATCATAAGGCACATAACCAGCGCCAGCATTGATGTGACGAAAGTTTTTCTCAACATTTCAATCACCTTCCTTTCTAATTTCCCTGCACTCATCCTATAACATCGAGCCGATACCGGCTCGCGCAGTCAAATCAGTATTCTCTTCAGTTGGCGGGACCAGTTCCGGATTGTTGTCGTCAAGCTGGTAGGCCCACTGAAATGTTACGGTGCCGGCATTATCGTTCTCAGCCAGCACCCGTAGCTTGGCGTAGTTCCAGTCGCCGTGGTTGTCCTTGATCGCTACGACATAAATGTGTCCCGGTATTATTTCCGCCCAGCCGGTGTAAGACCAGCCGTTCTGAGGAGCCCAGCCGATACCGTCGAAACTTTCATGGTATCCGGCCGCCTGAAGCAGAACATCTATATTGGTCGCGTTGATATAAAACACGCCGGTTTTGATATCACGGTCCAGGTAAACATCAGCGCCCGGATTTCCGGATTCCATGACAGTCCCGGTGAGAAAGTTGAACCCGGAACGGTTAGGGTCTACCGCGTCATCGTAAAGGGTCATTTCACCTTCGGGCCGCGGCGTGTCGAACACGGTCTCGGCTGAGAGGTCCGATTCCTGCCCGGCTTCATCGACCGAAGTCACGGCATAATAGTAGGTCAGCCCGTTCGATACGTCAGCATCGACATAACCCGGGTCGTAGTAAACCAGATCAAGATTCGGATTGGGGTCGGCCTCGACCTCGGCGATAAGATCATAGCCTGTCAGTTCCTGGCTGGACCGATAGATACCGTAATAAGCGATATCACCCTCGTAGGGAGCAGTCCAGTAGATAAAAACAGTATCGTCACCGGTAATAGTATACACGGATTGTGGCGGCTGAGGTGGTTGGTCAATGACGGTTACAACGTCGTCATCGGAACAGCCAGCCAGTGATATCGTACCGATCAATATAATCATCAGAGAGAACAGCAGTTTCGTTTTCATTTTTCCAGTCTCCTTATTTCCATCTTCCGTCAATATATACAAACAAGAACCATGCCAGGCCGCATAACAGACTACAATACAACTGGTTATAAATATAAATCAATGTCCGCACCGGCACTGACGCACAATTATTGTGCGTAACATCCAAACTGATGCACAAGTACTGTATGGATATATTATTTGGTGATTGAATCCGGGCTATACAAACAACAGAGACGAGTCCAAAATTTCAGCTTTTTTTAAGGCCGTACTGTCTGATTTTCGCCCGCAGGGTGTTGCGATGAAT
>JAJRTA010000083.1 GCA_024278515.1 Candidatus Zixiibacteriota bacterium | reverse complement strand
CGAGTCACCGGAAGGGGTACTTCCATCGCCGAATCTCCAGTTCCAGGTGGTCACACCTGCGAAATCAGTCGGAGTAAAGCTGACCTCCATTCCGGCACAACCGGAGTCGGGTGAAACGGTAAAGCTGTCGACCGTTGTCCCCACGATTATGAACCGACGTTTGGTCTCAAAATCACCCCCGACATCATCACCGGTGGTGTCGGTGATGGACAAAGTTACGGTATAACTGCCCGGCTCCGTGTAGGTATGAATCGGATTCGTATCCAGAGAAGAATCTCCATCGCCGAAATCCCAGAACCAGCTCTGATGCGGCCCGGACGATTTGTCAAGGAAACCTACTGTAAATGGAGCACAACCGGAGTCGGTATATCCGGTATCGAGAGAAAATTCGGCTGTCGGGTGACCGGCGATTGTGTATTCGTTTACTTCGGTGACCAGAGTATCACAGCCGGGGAAATACATGACTCCCAGGCCGATTGTTATAACTATCAAAGGCAGTAGCTTACGTAGGTTTATCAACAGTTTTCCTTTCCTCTCATGATTCTGTATGATACACCCGACGAGGTCGATCTGTCAAATTATTTGTGTCGCTCATCCTTAGCCGGCTTAGCCGGAGAGGAAAACCATTATTGTCGTCATTGTTTAAGCAGACAGGCAATCCTGTCGATAAGTCCAATAATGTAAATCTGATTCATAAGGAAATAGTAATGGGAATAATGCTTGAAATCCTCGAATGGGTCGACCCTTCCGGCGAAGAAATGATCTACCGGATTCCGCAGCAGGGTTCTGCTGATATCAAAATGGGCGCCCAGTTGATTGTCCGAGATTCACAAATGGCTATGTTCTTCAAGAACGGTCACGCCGCCGATTCTTTCACTACCGGGCAACATACCCTGACGACCCTCAACCTGCCGATCCTGACCCGGTTGCTGGCCTTTCCGTTCGGGTTCAATTCGCCTTTTCGTTCGGAAGTTTATTTTGTCAACCTGAAAGTGTTCACCAACCTGAAATGGGGAACCAGGCACCCGGTGACTTTCAAGGACTCCAAGCTTGGGCTGATCCGTCTGCGTGGTCACGGCGCCTTTACTATCAGGATTCAGAACCCGCCGCTGTTTCTGAATTCGATAGTCGGACGCCAGGCCATATACAGCACATCTGAGATTCAGGATTATCTCCGTGACGTGATTATCGCCCGCATGAACGATATGCTGGGCGAGAAACTCGACACTATTCTCGAACTCCCGGCGGTCTATACGGAACTGGCCGAGCAGTTCAAGGAAACGGTCAAAAACGAGTTCGAAAAATACGGTCTCGAACTGGTCGATTTCTATATATCGTCCATCACTCCTCCGGATGAGGTTTCAAAGATGATCGACCAGCGTTCCGGAATGGAAGCGGTGGGCGATCTGGACAAGTTTCTCAAGTTCGAAATGGCCAAAGGTCTCGGCGGTCAGGGCGGCGCCGGAACAGCCGGAGCCACGATGGGTATGGCGGCCGGGGTCGGCCTGATGATGCCGGCCATGATGTCCAAAGTGTTCAGCCCGGAGCAGACAGACCTGAAACGCGAAGCGATCGCCACGGTCCCCTGTCCCGGCTGTCACACCGAGACGCCGGAGCAGTCGCGCTACTGTTACCGATGCGGTCATCCGATGGTGGTGCAGAACTCCTGCCCGTCCTGCAACAAGGAACTTCCGACGGAAGCGAACTTCTGTCTGTACTGCGGCCATCGGCTCGACGCCAAACAGCATTGTCCGCACTGTTCGGCTGATGTGGTGCCCGGTTCGAAGTTCTGCGGTTCATGCGGTAAAGCCATAGGCTCAAATGGCCCAACTGACTCAGACAAGTAAGAACAAAAGCGGTTTTTACATCGGGGTCGGCTGTCCCGGATGCGGGGGAGAACTTGAGCTTGAAGACCAGTTCTTTGTTATAGAATGTAATCACTGCGGGTCGGTGCTTCGGGTTACCATGCCCGAAATACCGCCCGCCTATCTTGTTTCGGCAAAAGTAACTCAGAGGGAAGCAAGGTTCGCCGTCGACCGGTTTCTTAAAGAAAACAACCTCCCCCTGACCGATTCCTCGACCGCCTGCAAACAGTTTTACTACCCGTATTGGAAAGTAGATGCGGTGCTTCTCAAGGTCCGCAACCGTATCGAGATCCGCGAATACGGTTGTGACGAAAACGGTCAGACAGAATATGTTTCCGAGAATGAAAAGACCGATATCAGTCTGACTCCTTTCTCGACTACTATACCGGCCGGCGCAGAAGTCGATGGAGTGCCGGTCGCGATCGGTATGCGGGCAGATTACATGAAGCTGGTCCCGTTTTCACGCGCCACGACTCAGGATGGCTTTGATGCCCTGCCGGTTGTTAAATCATGGCCGGATACCTGCGTGGCCTTGCTGAAAAGGGTGAACAGCCTCGGTAAGCTTGATGAGGCCGCATTCGGGAAAAACCGCACGGAGCTTTTTAGGCCGGTGGCTTCATTGGTGTATTTCCCATTTATCGTGGCGGAATCGTACTCCGGAGGACGTTTCAATCGGTTTGTGGTCGATGCCGTTACCGGTAGAATGCTTGAGCATGTCGATCTGAGCGAATACACTGATGAATCGACCAGCCCGGAACCGGTACAGATGGAGTTCGGGCAGTTGGGTGTGGATCTCCATCGCTGTCCCAACTGCGGTGATGATCTCCCCGCGAGCCGGTCGGTAATTTATGTTTGCGATAATTGCCTGCAACTGATCTCACTGGAACCTTCCGGAGTGGATATCACCTCGATTTCGATCACCGAGCCGAACGGGAACGATAATGATCGTTTGTTTCCATTCTGGGCGCTGACTCTTCCTGAAACAGAACTGAAAAGATTGCAACGGCTCTTTGGAGGCATTTTTCGGTCCGATCGTCTTGTCCTGCCGGCTTTCCGCATCGGTAACTTCGAAGCGATGTATCGCCTGAGCAAAAGAATGTCGGCCGCTCTGCCGCAGTTGACCACGGCGCCGGTAGATTCTTTTGACCAACGCTGTCAGGCGGTGACCCTGACCTTGCAGGAGTGCCGTATGCTGGCCGGAATCATCACTTACCGGGCAGAACTGGCCAGAATGGCCGGTACGGCGGCGACACCTGCCGATATCGAGCTGGTCAGGGCGGAATTGATTTACGCCCCTTTTCATCCGGAGAGCTACTTCTACGTCGACTCGCTCATGGGTGCGGTCACTTTTGAGAAAACTCTGATCAACTGACTGCTGTTCGGAACGATAACTTTTCCCGCCGGTACAATAATACGAACCGTCGCACGGGGACCGAATTGTCTTGCCTGCCTGTAGGATATTGACTATTATCGGGCCGATGGTGTAGATAGAAACATTAAACGACCCGAATGGATCGTGGATTTGATCTGCAAAAGCTTGAATAACCTGGCCGCCGATATCAGCATTATTGATAAAAGCGGCGTTTTTTGTGGGAGAAGTTTGTGACACGGAAGTTCGCCGGGCTGGTTGAATTAGTTATCCTTGCCGGTTTTGCATTCGGCTCGGGGGCATACGCACAGGCGCTTTTACCTTCGGCTTTCCCCTCGCCGGACAGCGGGTACCTCAGCAACAGCGCTATTGACATTATCGAGCATGGCGGCGGAATCTGGCTGGCCACCGGTCAGGGGCTGAATGCCACCGCCGACAACGGTTTGACCTGGTCGATCCATAACTCCGAAAATAGTGGGCCCTCACCGCTGGTCAGCGACAACATTTCGGCTGTCTTTTCGATCAACGGCCGACTGTGGGTGGGATCAAACCACAGTGAATTGATTGGCGGGCGGCTCTATACGATTTCCGACGGCGTTTCATACTCCGACGACAACGGCCTGACCTGGAATCAGATCGATTTCTCCCTGGTCGGTCAGGACATCCCTTACGTCTGGGGCGGTGACCGCACCGTTTTTGATATTACCGGACACGAGGAATGGTTGTTCTTCACTGCTTTCGCGGGCGGATTTCTGGCCTCTCGTGACGGGGGAATGAACTGGCGCCGGATATATCCATCGAGGATTGACTCGGTTCAGTTCAACTCCGGCGGACAACCATCACTGCGCAACCGTTACTTCGCCTGTGCTGCTGACACATCACATGGTGACACTCTGATCGTCTGGACCGGTACTGCCGATGGCGTGCTTGAGTATATCTTCGCCCCGCCGCGTGAAAAACCCTACTCTCCGGTAATCAACGATATCGCCTTTACTGATGTCGGTGACAGCAGTTATCTTTTCCTGGCCGGGTCTGCCGCTTTCACACGCGGTCTTATTACCGGCTCTCCCTACATCAGCCGCTTTGTCGATGATGGGCTTCCCGGTTCGCATATTTCGGCAGTGTTCGATTATCGCGGACGGTTGTTCGCAGGTACGATCGACCCGGTGTCGGGCGCGCCGACCGGTCTGGCCGTCTCCGATGATCGGGGTAACAGTTTCTACGCTCTGAGCGGTTTTGAAAGCGACACGATTTCAGGTTT
>JAJRTA010000082.1 GCA_024278515.1 Candidatus Zixiibacteriota bacterium | reverse complement strand
GGTCAACATCTGGCGATAGTAATTATAAGCCCTGGGGATATCGTCCAGTTGCAGACTAAGCTCGGCCAGTGACGGCAAATGGTCGGCGAGCGGATCACCTGTATTTACAAGTACCTGAAGCGCCTTGCGCGCTGTCTCCCAGTCCATCGTATTCATAGCGGCGTCATAGAGAGCCAGATTGATCTCGCGGTCGCCGGAATACAGGGTGTTAGCTCGTCCCAGATAGAACGCCGCGGAGTCCCACATCAGCTCTCGTGAATAAGTAAGACCGAGCATGTATAGCAGGCGGCGATCCGACGGTTTGGTCTTTACCGCGGTGAGAAAATAACCGCGGGCTTTGTAATAGTCACCGTCGACAAAGGCTCTTTCTCCGGCCTGGACAATTTCGTCATAGGTCTCCGGTTCGGAACTGCAACCATTGACCACTAATCCTGCAAGCAGTATTGAAAAAATAAATCGTTTCATCCATTCCTCGTAATAGAATCGTAAAAACAATTATAGCCCATGTTTTATCATAATTCAAGTACCGAGAATCGGTCGGTTCCGTTCCAATAGGAGTTGACAAACCATTCATGCGGATGGAAATTGCACTATGATCGGATTTCAACCTTCGAAGAATGATCTCCTGTTGCTGGCGCTGACCAGATACGGTGAGGTCGGTCCCCGGATCATATCCGTACTGCTTCAGCGTTTCGGAGAGCCTGAAGAGTTTGCCGGAATCGATCGTGAGTCTCTTCTGCAGATAGAAGGGCTTGCGGACAACCAGGCCGACAAAATTCTTGAGGCCCTCAAGCGTACCGACGAAGCCGGTGATTATCTGGCCGGTCTCCACAGCAGTGATATCAGGGTGATCAGCCGTCTGAGCGAAGACTACCCGGAGAAACTGTTCGAAATCAACGACCCACCCACCCTGCTATTCGTTCGGGGGATCCTGCCGGACGCAACCAGGAAGTCGATCGCAATCGTGGGCGCCGACCTGTCCACCAACGATGGGATCAATCTTACCGTGTCGCTGGCCCGTAAATGTGTCGAATCTTCGGTTCAGGTGATCTCTTCGTTGCGCCGGGGAATCGACGCCGCGGCTCATATCGGAGCCAGGGCAGGGGAAGGGGCGTCTTTTGCCGTACTCGATACCGGGTTCGATCACATAGATCTGACCGAGCAGATGCCGGTAGCCGTCGATATCGTTCGCAACGGCGGCGTACTTAGTGAATTCCTGCCGGACAGTGAACCCTCCGGTGCGACTTTTCACCGGTCGAGCCGCCTGATTGTCGGCCTGGCCCAGGCGGTTGTGGTAACCGAACTGTACTCGTCATCGACCGCCGCTTTGGATCTTTTGTCGTTCTGTGGTGAAACCGGGAAGCTGGCGTTTGTCCTGATCGATCCCCGGCACGGCGCTCTGGCCGATGAAGCCGGTTTGTCCGAGGCGATAAGGCATGGCGCTATTCCGATGTCGGGGCTGGACAAAATCGACGACATCATCAGCTCGCTGGTATGAGCCGGAAACATGACCGATTCCTACCTGACAATCAGCCGACCATCCAAAATCGAAATCAAGCGGAAAGGCTCCCGATTCATCGGTGAAGCTCTTTTAGTCGAAACAGCGGAAGCGGCGGTACGTCAACTGGAACTGATACGAAAACGGGAACACGCCGCAACGCATCATTGCTACGCATGGAGAGTAGGGAGACCGGGACAGGAACAGTTCAAGTACTCCGATGACGGCGAGCCGGGCGGCAGCGCCGGGCGACCGATCTATGATGTCGTATGCGGACGGAATCTCACCAATCTGCTGCTTGTCGTAACCCGCTACTTCGGAGGCACGAAGCTGGGCACCGGCGGTCTGGTTCGCGCCTATGGCGACGCGGCCTCCGAAGCCCTCGAAGAGGCCGGGCAGGTCGAGTGTTTTATCATGGGTAAAGTTCGGGTGCGGCTGGCGTTTTCATTGTACGACCAGATGGTCAAGCTGATTCATTCACGCGGCGCACGGGTAACCGGTTCGGACTTCGCCGATCGGGTAACCCTTGCGATTGAAATAAGACTGTCGGAACTGGACTCCCTGAAACGGGATATCGTAGAATTAAGTTCGGGGAAAGCTGAGATTGAACAGATCGCATAAGAAACTGCCTCTGGATTGCCTGGGTATGGGCATCATCCCGCTTGATTTTCTCTACACGGTGAAACGTTTGCCGGCTCCGGGTGAGAAAATCGACGCCCACGGTTTTATCATGCAGGGCGGTGGTCCGGTGCCTAACGCCATGGTCGGCCTCTCCCGACTGGGGATGCGAACCGGTGTAATCGCAGTCGTCGGCAATGACTTCCTCGGCGATCTCTCCGTCAGTCAGTTGAAAGAGGAAAATGTAGATTGCAGTATGATTATCCGCAAGCATCTTCCCTCGGCGGCCGCTTTCGGCATGATCGAACAGAACAGTGGGCGACGGACAATCGTGCTCCATCGTCGGATCGATATCAAACCCGGTGATATCAGGCTTGCCGCCCTGCCCCGCGCCCGGATAGTACATCTTGACGGCCGTGATCCGGAGGCATCGCTTAAACTGGCTCGCTGGGCCCGCCGTAACGGAAGCCTGGTGTCATTTGATATCGGTTCGACTCGCAACGATGTCTCCGAACTGCTGCCCCTGGTTGATCATCTGGTAGTCGCCGATGGCTTCGCTTTCCCCTTCACCGGGACCCGCAGGGCACGAAACGCTATCGAAAAGCTGCAACACTATTGCCGTGGAAGTATCGTCGTAACCGAAGGACTGAAAGGTTCCACCGGCTGGGAAAATGACCGATGGTACCGTCAGAGAGCTTTCAAAGTAAAGGCTGTAGACGTAACCGGAGCGGGCGACAGTTTTCACGCCGGTTATCTGTACGGTCTGCTTAATGGATACGATATGCCGCGAAGGCTTGAGTTCGGCGCGGCCACGGCCGCTTTGAAATGCACCCGGCCCGGCGCCCGCAGCGGAGCGCCGACCCTGAAACAGGTAAAACAGTTTTTGAACAGACACAGGTAACTTATGCTTGAGTT
>JAJRTA010000081.1 GCA_024278515.1 Candidatus Zixiibacteriota bacterium | reverse complement strand
GCGGCGGCTCACCACCGGTGAACATATAATCGACAAGGTAAACCAGATCGGAGATGTCATCAGGCACCGCTCCGTCGTAGTTGACATCGCCGCGAATCGGATCAATACAACAGGTACCACGCGGCGTATGACGCTTGCGCGTCTGGCCGATTATTGCACCGGAGTGGTCGTAGATCGGCACAATTCGCGGATCATTGTACGGCTGACCGAACGGCGGCATAAAGACACCACCCGGGAACAAGTTCGATTGTTACTACACTGAACCTATACCCGGTAAGCCGCTGTCGGTATCCTCGTTTTTAATGCCTGACGACGGCCAAACGCTGATCTCAGTCGCTCGTGTCGGATTGCATCCCGGCCAGCCGGCAATTACGTCGATCTGACCTGGAATGCCGCCCGTAACCTGACCAACACCCGTACTCCGGGATGTGACTCGGCTACCGCCGCCGGACGGCTGGAGGCGCGACTTTTTCCTGTACGCATTCGGCTGGATCAAGGACGGCGCCCCCAACACTGTCTACTCGACCACTGTCACACCTCTTCCCTTTATCGGGATGCCCGGTTATCCGTATGATTCGTCACTGTCTGCGCGAGCGGAAGAAATCAGTCACAACCTGAAAGACTGGCTGACCAGAAAGGAAACGCAAACAATCCCGCCATTGCGATAATGAAGTAAACGAGAAAGATAATAACCGGTGCGACCGTCACTCTGTCGCGGTTAATCCTGAAGGAAAATTATCGCCGATCAGACGGATAGTTCCGCAGACTTAGGCATTTCGGATTCCGTGGAAAGATTACCACCACCAGCCGTCCGGTATATTTTTAATTTTATTTGAAAAGTCGTACCGCTTCCCGGACGAGAGTCAACTTTGATATCGACATTGAGCGCCTGACAAATTCGATGGACAATCGCCAGGCCGAGGCCTGAACCCTGCTTCTTGGTGGAAAAGAAGGGCTGGTATATTTTTCGCAGGTTTTCGGGTTTGATGCCGGGACCGTCATCCTGAACATACAGCACAGCCTGCCCAACCTGTTGATCAACAACCAGCCTTAAAGTCAATTCACTCCCTTTGTCTTCAAGCGCTTCGCAGGCATTCACAGCCAGATTGATAAGCATTTGCTTGATCAGGTCTTCATCTCCTACGACATATACTATCGAATGATCGGACTCAAAACAGAGATTGAGATGTTCATGGAACGACGGTTGATGCTGTACAATCTGGATTACGTCGTTGATGAGGTGACACAGCTCGACTTTGTTGTACGCCGGGCGGTCGATTCGAGCATACTGCAAAAACTCGCTGAGGATTCGCGAAAGGCGATGCGACTCTTTGACGATCAGTTGCATCAACTGCTCGTTTTCGTCATTCAATTTTAGTTCCTTTTCAAGTACCTCGACCGATCCTGAAATAGCCGCCAGCGGATTGCGTATCTCGTGAGCTATCGAGGCCGATAGTTCGCCCACCGCCGCCAACCGATCAGCCGCCCGCACTTTGGACTCAAGCTCCTTAGCTTCCGTCAGGTCGGTAAAGATGGCTATCACTCCCCGCAACTCACCACTCTCTTCAGTCAATACTGAAGTCGACAAACCCAGGGGAACTGCCTTCCGATCGGCGTTTAGAATAGACAGCTCCCGTCTCGGATAGCTGACCCCACGCTCCAGACCGTCAAGCAGATCATCCGCCAGTTCCGGCATCCGTTCAGAAAAAACCTCCTCGCAACGCATCCCTTTTACTTCTTCCTCGTGGTATCCAAGTATTTTCTCGGCGGCTCGATTGAAGAAGATAATATGCCCGGCCGCATCGATAGTAAGAAGACCGCTGTTGAGATGCCTGAGGATATCGTCGGTTTCCAGCTTGGCGCGTTTCAGGGCGCGGGAAGTGTCGGCCAGTTGTCGATCCCGCACTTCAAGCCGCTCGGCCAGGTAGCCTGAAATGAACGCTATCAGATAAAAAATCAGGATATGTAAAAATATAGCATAGAACACGGCGTCCTGTGCAGACACAATCGATTCGAGCGCACCCGGGAGGAAAGCAGGCGTATCTATCTGCCCGGTTCGCAGCCAGACGATAAAAGTAAAAGCTAAAGACACGATTGATGCCACCACCAAAGTGCCCACCAGGCGGTAGGTCAGGGCCGCCGAGACGATGGTCAAAAGGAAAAGAGCCGAAAAAGGCGAATTGATATTACCGGTATTATGGATGACTCCGGATTCGATAACTATTTCCAGCAGAAACTGCAAGCCCACAACCGTCATCGAAATCATCGGGAAACGATTGGAACGATCGAAGGCAATCAGCAGCGCCACCCCCAGAGTCAGAATCGAATAGAGAATGAGCGGCAGGTGCAGAAAATCCGGATAGTTTATCCAGAACAGCACCACCGCGAACATAATGACAAAGCTGATGAGTCTCAGGGGGAGAAACCAGCCGAAACGTTTGAGTCTCAAATCCTGCTTGTTGTGCGGCATAAAATACAAACGGCGTCGCGCTAACGACGCCGTGTCCCAACTCTTCGCATACTTTATTGTCTGTCGTTCATGAGATCGTCAGATCTTGCCGATGATGTCAAACATCGGCAGGTACATCGCGATAAGAATACCGCCGATCACGATACCCATAAACACAATAATTATCGGTTCGATCACCGAAGTCAGCGCGGCGACGGCGTCGTCGACTTCTTCGTCATAAAAATCAGCGATTTTCGACAACATCTCATCCAGTCCGCCGGTTTTTTCACCGACCGAAATCATCTGTGTCACCATCGGCGGGAAAACACCGGTCTCTTTCAAAGGCGCCGTGATAGTATCACCTTCGGCGATAGCCATAACGGAACGGTTGATGGCCGATGCTATCACCCGGTTACCGGCGGTCTTGGCCGTAATCTCAAGAGCTTCGAGAATCGACACCCCGGAAGCCAGCAAAGTTGACAGAGTACGGGTGAATCGAGCCACTGATGACTTACGCACCAGGTTACCGAATACCGGCGTTTTCAGCAGAATCTTGTCGAAGGTCAAAGCGCCGCCGTCGGTCTTCTTCCACCAGAAGAACAGCACCAAAAAACCTATAAACCCGAAGAACAGGTACAGGAAGTTTGCTTTCAGGAAGTTTGAGATATTCAGCACCATCAAAGTCGGTCCGGGCAGATCAGCACCCAATCCACCGAACATTTTGGCGAACACCGGCACAATAAAAGCAAGCATACCGATTGTCACTCCGGCGGCTACAAACGCCACCACGGAGGGGTAGATCATAGCGCCTTTGACCTTTCTGGCCAGCTTGTCCGCTTTCTCGCGATAGACCGCCAGACGCACCAGAATAGCGTCGAGCGCACCGCCCATCTCACCTGCTTCAACCATGTTGGTATAGAGGGTATCGAAGACCTTGGGGTGTCGAGCCAGCGCCTCGGACAGGGTCGCGCCCCCGGCCACACCGTCTTTTACCTGGGCGATGATCTTGGCCAGCTCTTTGTTCTCGGTCTGGGCTGTCAGGATTTCAAGGCATTGAACCATAGGCAAACCGGCGCCGATCATGGTAGCGAACTGCCGGGTAAAACGCGAGATATCAATTTTCTTGATACCGGTACCGATTTTGATCTGCAGATCAGGCGCTTTTTTGCTGATCGACTTTACCAAAATACGATTTTGCCTGAGTACCCGTTCAAGGTCGGCCCGGCTC
>JAJRTA010000080.1 GCA_024278515.1 Candidatus Zixiibacteriota bacterium | reverse complement strand
TATTCGTGAAGCAATAAAACGTGAGAAGCAGATTAAAAACTGGCGACGCACCTGGAAGCTAAGACTTATAGAGGAAACTAATTCGGAGTGGCGCGACCTTTACAATGATCTAACCGGATGAGACTGGATGCCGGCCTTCGCCGGCATGACGGAATTGATATGCCACTAACAAAAGAATAAGCGCCCTCGAACAATAATCTGAGCACTTGAGATTGAACAGAGATACCACAGAATGTCATTCCGGGCCTGACCCGGAATCCACCTCTTCGATTTTATGAATGCCTGATCAAGTCCGGCAAGACGAAGAATGGGACTGGATGTCGGGGCAAACTATTCATGTGAGCAGAGTTATGGTGGGATTGACTTGTCACCAGCATGAAAAATACCCCCGCCAGGAATCGAACCTGGATTTACGGCTCCGGAGGCCGTTGCGTTATCCGTTACACCACGGGGGCAATGCAAAACCATAAATAACCGAACTAACCATCCGGCGCAAGGGATAAAATTCCGAACATTAGCCGAATGGAGATCAAGCAGCTTTTTTGTTTTGTCCGTAGAAGGCAGGGTTGTATCTTTACCGTATCATTCTGTTGCGACAACACCGGAAAGGATATTGTGCGCTGGTCAGAAACTTATATCCCTACACTCAGGGACAGACAATCCGAGGCGGAACTGGAGTCTCACCAGTTCCTTCTGCGAGGCGGGTATATTCGCAAACAGTCTCCCGGACAGTACTGTTATCTGCCGCTGATGAGACGTGTCATGGACAATGCCTCAAAACTTTTTCGTTCAGCGTTGGTTCAATTGAAGGCTCAGGAAATCAGCCTGCCTTTACTCAGGCCGGCTCACTCGACGGAATCAGACTATTTCCCGGCTTACGCTGTTGATCGGTATAAACTAAGAGATCACCGTAATAACGAACTGGAACTCGGAGGCAGGATAGCTGAAAGAGTGCTGTCTATGGTTGCTGGTGAAATAAGAAGCTACCGTCAACTGCCGCAGGTTTTCTTCGAAATCGGCCCGTCCTTTCTGGATGACCCCAAGGCCCGGTTTGGATTGATGCGTTTGCGTGAGTTCATTGAGCTAAAGATCGTAATGCTGGATACCGACAGATCGACCTCGGTACAGTTGCTTGAACGGCTTACTGCTGTTTTGAAAAATATTTCCGATATCCTCGGTCTTGAGATGGCGGTGGTTCCTTCTGTCACGATGAGCCATGAAACAGAGGGCCGGGACTTCATAGCTCTGCTGAAATCAAAAGCCTCCGATCAGACCGTTCTGAGTTGCCGAAAGTGCGGCTATCAGTCAAATGCGGAGATATCACCGGTCAAACCGCCTCTCGGGGGAACGGAAGACGAACCGATGATTCCGATTAAGCTGGTTAGCACACCGGAGGTTACTACGATCGATGAGATTACCTCATTTCTCAAGGTTGAAGCAAAGAAAGTTGTCAAGACTCTTCTGTATACAGCCGATGGCAAACCTGTCGCGGCTTTGGTGCGCGGGGATCGTGACGTAAGCCCGGCCAAACTGGGAAGAGTGCTGAAAGCCGACGGGATGGAATTGGCCACGCCGGAGCAGGTGGTACAAATCTTCCAAGCCCCGGTTGGGTTTGCCGGACCGGTAGGACTGGAAATTGACATCATCGTTGATCCCCTGGTAGCCGATCTTCGCAACTTCGTGGCCGGTGCGAACATACCTGACAAACACCTGATCAATGTAAATATCGGACGTGATTTTGAGCCTGCTCGGATTGTCGATATCAGCCTGTCAATTGAAGGTGATGGTTGCCCCGAGTGCGGGGCGGACCTTCAGGCCAGGCACGGAATCCTTCTCGGCAGTTCGGAATTGCTGGATAATACAAACGCAGAAACCATGAACGCTACGGTCACATCATCTGATGGGACGGAAGTTCCAATTCAGGCTTCTTCGATCAACCTGGATCTTTCCCGGCTGGTTCAGACAACGATAGAAAACAAGACGGCTGAAGGAGAACAACCGGGATGGCCGATATCTCTGGCTCCGGCCGTAGTGCAGATTATCCCGCTTCAATTCGATGATAAACAACAAGTTGAACTGACAACTGAGCTTTCGAAGTATCTTGAAACTGCCGGGATCTGTTTTCTGGTCGATGACCGCTCGGTTCGTCCGGGGGTGAAATTTCATGATGCCGACCTTCTGGGGCTCCCCATAAGGGTTGTTTTTGGCCAAAAATCGCTGTCGGCAGGCCATGTCGAGTTTCAGACAGCAGGGATGAAACAACCGGAAAAGGTCCCGATAGAGGGTATTTTCGAGGCTGTCGAGCGGGCGGTAAGAGAACGGAAATAAGTTATAAAAGCTGTTGCTTTCAAACAGCTTAACTGGTATATTTTTTGGTTCTGGTGGGTTTTGCCCACCTAAAATGTATATGGTGAGCTATGACCGGAAAGGTGAAAGAACGGATTATCGAACTTATCGAGACACCACTGGCAGACGAAGGAGCCGAGTTGGCCGATGTTGTACTTTCTCAGTACAAGTCGTCATCCACGCTCAGGCTTTTCGTGTATTCGAATAATGGCGCTACGCTTGACGAATGCGCCCGGTTGTCCCGTCTGGTCGGAGAGATTATTGATGGAACCGATTTGTTCCAGAATGGTTACACATTAGAAGTCTCGTCCCCCGGTCTTGACCGTCCCCTGACAACTGCTCGTGATTTCCGGTATCGCGTCGGCGAGACGGTTCGTCTTGAGTTTGTCGAGAAGGGTCGAAAAAAAATAACCGCCACTATCCGGGCGGCTGATGATGAAAAAGTTGAGTTGGAAAACGAGTCCGGACTGTTCACAGTCGGACTTGAAGAAATCGAGAAGGCCAAAATTCTCTTTTGACGGAGTGAAATTAGATGCCGTTTGACATGGTAGAAGCGATCACCATGATCGCTCGTGAGAAAAATCTTGAGTTTGAAGCTGTGTTGGAAACTCTTCAGGCCGGTCTCTTGGCCGCAGCCAGGAAGAAATACAACTTCGTCGACAACATCACCTTCAAGTTCGATCGCAAGAACAACGATCTGCTTATGATCGCCACCAAACGTGTGGTTGAGGAAGCGTCCGACCCCAATACGGAGATCAGCCTCGGCGACGCCAAAGAGATCGACGCGGAAGCGGAAGTGGGCGATGAGATAGATATCTACATCGACTACGAGGGAGAGTTTGGCCGCAACGCCATTGCTTCGGCCAAGCAGACACTGGTCCAGAAGGTCCGCGAAGCGGAACGTGACCGTGTTTATGAAGAGTTCGTCGATAAGGTCGGTACTCTGGCTTCCGGAGTGGTACAACAGATCGACAAAGGAAATGTCATTGTCAATTTAGGGCGAGCCGAAGGTATCCTGCCGATCAAAGAACAGATCCCCCGTGAGAAGTTCAGACAGGGTGATCGTATCCGTGCTTATATTATTGACGTACAGAGAGAGACACGTGGCCCGCAGATTATTTTGTCACGAGTCAATAACGAATTCCTGCGCGCCCTGTTCGCGCTCGAAGTGCCGGAGATCTATGAAAAGGTTATCGAGATCAAAGGTATCGCGCGTGAACCCGGTGAAAGAGCCAAAGTGGCCGTGTATTCATCTGATGAAATAATCGATCCGGTGGGCGCCTGTGTCGGGATCAAGGGAGTGCGAGTCCAGTCGATAGTACGTGAACTTAACAACGAACGCATCGACATCGTACCGTATTCCTCCAACCCCGAGATGTTCGTCACGCGCGCTCTGGCTCCGGCTCGGGTGGTAAATATCGACGTCTTTGAGCTTGAATCCAAGATGACGGTCGCTGTCGAGGATGAGAAACTGTCGCTTGCTATCGGGCGTAACGGTCAGAATGCGCGACTGGCTTCCAAGCTCACGGGGTGGAAGGTCAATATCCTCTCCGAGACCGAGTACGATGAAGCCAAACGGATGGAAGCCGAGATGCTTGTCCCGGTTGGTCAGCTTGACGGAATAGGCGCCAAGATTGAGGAAAGACTGGCTCAGGCGGATATAAGTTCGGTGCAGCGTCTGGCCTCCGCGCAGGTGGAAGTGCTGACCAGGATACCGGGTATCGGAGAAAAAACCGCCGAGACTCTGATTGACAAGGCGAAAAAATTTGTTCGAGATCTCGAACGTGAATATGCCAAAAAGCGGAAAGCGGAAGCTAAGGCCAAAGCGGCTGAAGCCGCCGAAAGCGGCAAGCTTACCGCCGATGATGTGTTCGAGGATGATACCGAGTTCGTTACCGAGGTCGATGATGTCCCCGAAGCGTTGGCTCCTTCTCTTGACGATGTCGAAGAGGCCGAGGACGAGGAGATTCATGTCCGTAAAGACGTTGATGATTAAGTTATTTTTCAAGTATCGAAGACAGGATGAGGTAGTTAGCTAATGGCCCAGAATTCACAGAGAATTCATCAGCTTGCGAAGGAATACAAAATCTCTTCAGCGGCGATGCTGAAGATTATCCGGGAGTTTGGCTTCGAGCCGAAATCTCACATGTCGGTGGCTACTCCTGAAATGGTTGCCGCGGTGCAAAAGAAGTTTGCCGAGCAAAAGCAGGAAGCCAAAAAGGAGATGGAGCACCGCGAGCAGGTTCGTGAGGCTGTCAGTAAAACTACTGCCAAGATCGGTGGAATAACGGTATCCGACTCGACTTCCTCGGTAGCGCGGCTGATGCGCAAATCCGAGAAAAAACAGAAACGAAAAGAACGTCGTCGTAAAAAAGAACGCCGCACTGTTGACAAGACGGAAGTAGCCAAAAGTTTCAAGGCCACTATGGCCGGCCTTACGGGAGTGAAAGGACGCAAAAAATACCGCCGGGGACAGAGTGGCGGCAGCGATGGCGAGTTCGACAATCTTGAAAACGTTATTCAGGTCAATGAATTCATGTCGCTGGCGGAACTGGCGAAACTGCTCGACCGTAAACCAGCCGAGTTGATCGCCAAACTCTTTGAACTTGGCATGATGGCTACGATCAACCAGCGTCTGGATATGGATACGATCGAGATGCTGGCCGCTGAATTCGGTTTTGAAGTACGTCAGATGGTGGAAATCGGCGAAGATGCACGTCAGGATGAAAAAGAGCATAATCTCAGGAAACGGGCTCCGGTTGTAACGGTAATGGGCCATGTTGATCATGGTAAAACATCACTTCTGGATTTTATCCGCAAGACGAATGTTGTCGGTGGCGAAGCCGGTGCGATTACACAACACATCGGGGCTTACATGGTCAAACTTGAAGGCGGAGAGATTTCATTTCTGGACACACCGGGACACGAAGCATTCACCGCCATGCGTGCGCGCGGCGCTCATCTGACTGATATTGTAGTGCTCGTTGTCGCAGCAGATGACGGCATCCGTCCCCAGACTGTCGAAGCTATCGATCACGCCAGAGCGGCCGGTGTTCCGATCATTGTGGCTATCAACAAGATTGATAAACCAACTGCCGACCCGGAGAGTATTCGCTCCAAACTCACGGAGCATAACCTGGTTTCGGAGGAATGGGGCGGTAAAACCATTATGGTCGATGTATCGGCCAAGACCGGCGAAGGAATTGATAAGCTCCTCGAAATGATCCTGTTGCAGGCCGAGGTACTGGACCTCAAGGCTGACCCTGAAATTCGCGGTCAGGGAACGGTCGTTGACGCCAGACTGGAAAAAGGCCGCGGACCGGTGATTACGGTTCTGTTTCAGAAGGGTAACTGTCGGGTAGGTGATTCGGTCGTTGCCGGTACTGTAAGTGGTCGCGTGCGAACGCTCACCGATGATCGTGATCAAACGCTGGAAGTTGCCACTCCGTCCGTGCCCGCACAGATCACCGGCCTCAACGGCGTTCCCCAGGCCGGAGACAGTTTTATCGTCGTCAAGAACGATCAGGAAGCCAAAGAGATCACCGTCAAACGCAACCAGGTCAAGAGAGAACAGGAAGCACGTCGCACCCACGGCCGAACCACCCTCGATAAAGTGTTTGACCGCATCAAGGAAGGTCAGATCAAGGAAGTTCGCCTTATTATCAAAGGCGATGTTGACGGCTCGGTGGAAGTACTCTCGGATACTCTCGGACGTATTGCAACGGATGAGGTGAAAGCGAGTATTATTCACTCCGGCGTTGGCGCTGTCACCGAATCTGATGTCCTTCTGGCTTCGGTATCCGATGCGATAATAATCGGATTCCAGGTCAACGTGGAACCACGGGCCCGTGAGATCAGTCGACGTGAACAAGTTGATATTCGACTTTATGATGTTATCTACGAAGTCGAAGAGGATGTCCGCAAGGCGCTCGAAGGATTGCTGGCTCCCTCTGTTACCGAGAACCTGGTCGGGGCTGCTGAGGTGCGGAATCTGTTCAAAGTCCCGAAAGTCGGGGTAATCGCCGGCAGTTATGTCAGGGAAGGACGGATCAACCGCAAGGATCGCATCCAGGTGGTACGTGACGGAAAAATCGTTTTTACCGGAGTGCTCGCTTCATTGAAACGATTCAAGGATGACGCGAGAGAAGTCAAGGAAGGGTTCGAGTGTGGTATCGGTATCGAGAATTTCAACGATCTCAAAGTAGGTGACGTCATCGAAGCCTACGAGATTGTTGAAACAGCAAGGACGCTCTGACCTGGATAGCTCTTGGTAACCGTTGTGATCAGTTTGCTGCTGGAGTTCCCTCCGGTAAGTTCGCTCAAGGAAAAGCGACGAATCCTGAAGCCTCTGTTGTCCGGACTGCATCAGGATTTCAATATATCGATTGCCGAGGTGGACCATAACGATGAGCTGCGACGGGCTTTGATCGGTGGAGCGGTGGTGTCGAACTCATCCAGTTACGGTCACCAGGTAATGACCAAAGTGGTTAGTCGAATAGAGAATGATCCCCGGGTCATTCTGGCTGACTATCGCATGGAGACATATTGAACGTGAAACAGTATCGACGCGCCGACCGGGTCAGCGAGGAGATCCTCAGAATTATTTCCGGCCTCTTTGAGACGGAACTCTCGGGTTGCTGGAAAGGGATGGTGACTTTTACGACCGTTCGACTTACCGGTGATCTCCGATATGCGACCGTGTACTTTTCACATCTGGGTGACGATGAAGAACTGGCGTCAGTCGTGGATTATTTCCGGCGTGAGAATAAACAGATCCGGTACGCGGTGGGAAAACAACTTCGAATTCGCCATATTCCTGAATTGAGATTCAAATACGATCCCTCGATCGAGGAAGGAATCAAAATAGAGCGTTTGCTGAATGAAATCAAGAGCGAAAAAAAAGAATAACACCACGCCCGACAGCGAACTTCAATCGGTTGCCCGGATCCATAAGGTTTTCGAGGAGAGCGCACGTGTTCTGATAGTGACACACCGGGATCCCGACGGTGACGCTATCGGTTCACAGCTTGCTTTTACTTCCTACCTGCGCGACATCGGAATTGATGCGGTACCGATACGTGATGATGCGGTGCCGGACAAGTATCTTTTCCTGTCCGGCATCAAGGATATATCCGAAGTAGATCAACTGGAAAAAGGGCTGAAGTTTGATACTATTCTGTTTATCGAGTGCCCCACACTTCTGCGTGGGAGTAACGTAAATGGTTTGGTGGAAAGCGCGGTCAACGTGATTAATATCGATCATCATCTGGACAACCACCAGTATGGTACGATTAACTGGGTTGACAGCAAACGTTCATCGGTCGGCGAGATGGCCTACGAGTATTTCTGTCACGTCGGTTATGAGATCAATCCGGTGGTGGCGGAGTATCTTTACGCGGCGATTTTGACCGATACCGGGCGCTTTCGGTATCCCGGCACAACTCCTCGTACTATGGAAATAGCAGCCCGACTGATCGAAGCGGGAGCCGATCCCCAAAAGATTTGTGATCAGGTTTACTATAATATGTCACCGAGCAGCATGAAACTTTTTGGACGTGTACTCAGTGGCATAGAGTTTCTTGATAATGACAGCATCTGTCTGTTGACACTGACACGGGAAATGCTGACCCAGTCCGGCGCCACTCAGGCGGAAACGGAAGGGCTGGTTGATTATACGATGTTCAGCAAAGGTGTCAAGGCAGGCGCACTGTTCAGAGAGATAAACGAACAACAGACAAAAGTATCCCTGCGATCAAAAGGACCGATCGATGTTGCCGCGATAGCGTCGCACTATGGCGGTGGCGGTCACTCCAATGCCGCGGGATGCGTGCTTGATATGCCCCTTGATGATACACGCAGGCAGATACTGTACAGATTGTCCGAGGCGGTACATGACTAAACATGTCGAACAATATCATGGCGTTCTGCCGGTAAATAAACAGTCCGGATTGACCAGCCATGACGTAGTACAGAAACTCCGTCGCGTATGTAATCAGCGGCGAATCGGCCACACAGGCACGCTTGATCCGCTGGCCGAAGGACTTATGGTCGTCTGTCTCGGTCGTGCTACCAGGATTGTACGATTTTTGACTGACTGGGACAAATGCTACAAAGCTGTTCTATATCTCGGGCTTACTTCGACAACTTTTGACCGCGAAGGAGTCGACCCCGAAGCTGTCCCGAAACCTGTTCCGTCTTTGTCGCAAAAGGACATTGATGATATACTTGAACGCTTCCGCGGCAGAATATCTCAGACGGTTCCGGTCTATTCGAGTATCCGGGTGGACGGCGAACGGCTCTACAACCGCGCGCGCAGGGGAGAGGATATTACCCCACCCAGTCGGGAAGTTGTAATCGATGAATTGACTATGACCGTCTTCGAGCCCCCGTATATGCAACTTACTATTAAATGCAGCAAGGGGACCTATATTCGATCACTGGCTGATGATATCGGCAAAGCTGTCGGGTGTGGTGCGTACCTTGAGCGACTTAAACGTGTCTCGATCGGAAATCTGCATCTTGATGACAGTTACACTCTTGAACAGATAGAACAGAAGGCCGAGTCCGGTGATCTTGATAAAATCATACGACCGTGTCACGAAGTGCTGGATTATTCGGCGATTTGTGTAACCGGAGAGTTTGGCCGGAACATTGTGAACGGTCCGCTCCTTAAGAAATCCGACGTAGTCAGAATAGATGGATGTTTCGACCCCGGTGATACGGTACTGATCAAGGATAAGCAGGGTAATGTTCTGGCTGTGGGAACAGCAGGAACCAGATCGAGCGACTTCAGAAGCGCCGACGATCGCAAACTTTTTGAATATAAACGGGTGTTGAATTGAGTATCAGGGTCATCAGAGGACTGGATAATTATCAGACGCCCCGGGGCAGCCGGGTGGTGGCTACTCTGGGAACTTTTGACGGTATCCATCTGGGCCATCAAAGGATTCTCAAACGAGTAACGGAAGTTGCCGCTGAGAAAAACGCCGATCCTGTCCTGATAACCTTTGACCCTCATCCCAGGGTCCTGGTCACACCCGGAGACGCTCCGCTATTGTTAACTACTCTGGAAGAAAAGATACGATTACTCGATCACTATTTCGAAGGTTACGTGTTGATCCTTCAATTTGACAAAAAGCTACAGAACCTGAGCGCTGAACAGTTTGTGTGTGATATTCTGGTTGGCCGGCTTAATCTGAGCCATCTGGTGGTCGGGTATGATCACGCATTCGGCAAAGACCGAAGCGGCAATATTGATGAACTGTTGCGCCTTGGCAGCGATTATGATTTCACTGTTGAAGTGGTTGAGCCGGTTCTGGTCGATTCCGAGCGTATTTCTTCCACGAAAATTCGCAACTTGCTCGGTGGCGGTGATTTTGACCGGGCTGTCCGATTCCTGGGGCATTCTTACGCGGTTCAGGGAACAGTCGAAAAAGGGATTGGCCTGGGACGGAAACTGGGTTATCCTACAGCCAATGTAAGTTATGGCAGCCGCAAGCTGTTGCCCTCTCAGGGTGTTTACGCCTGCCATGTCCGGGTAGGTGAAGTACGACGCGACGGTATGCTGTTTATTGGCCGAAACCATTTCAACCCCGAAGCCAGAATAACGGTGGAGGCCAATTTGTTCGACTTTGATGAGGATATTTATGACCGTGAATTGATCGTTTACCCGATCCGTTTTGTTCGAGCAAACCGCAGGTTCGAATCAACGGATGCGCTGGTCGATCAGATCAGAATAGATGAACAAGAAGTATTGAGAATAATCGAAAAGGAGAAAGAGAATGTCAGTGACAAGAGAGCGGAAAGCCCAAATTATCTCTGATCATAGGCTGCATGAGAAAGACACGGGCTCGCCGGAGGTGCAGATTGCACTGCTCACCGATCGAATCAACCATTTGACTGAGCACATGAAAATGCACAAGAAAGATTTTCACACCCGCCTGGGTCTGTTGAAACTGGTGGGAAAGCGTCGTCGTTTGCTCGACTACCTGAAACGGAGTGATATTGAAAGCTACCGTCAGGTACTCGCCCAGCTCGGATTGCGCCGTTAATGAAAAAAAGGAATATAACAGGAATTGAACATGTCTCATAAAGTAGAGATGGAACTGGGTGGTCGCACCCTGATTATTGAAAGCGGCAAACTGGCCAAACAGGCGAACGGTGCGGTAACATTACAGTATGGGGATTCGATGGTGATCTCGGCCGCCTGCGCTATGCCGGAGCCTAAACTCGGATTTGACTTTTTCCCTCTGACCGTGGAGTACCGCGAGAAAGCATACTCGGCCGGTAAAATCCCCGGTGGGTTCTTCAAACGCGAGGCGCGGCCGTCGGAGAAAGAAATCCTGTCGGCCCGTCTGATCGATCGTCCGATCCGCCCGCTTTTTCCGGATGATTTCCGCGGCGAGACGCAGCTTATCAACTTTGTAATTTCGCACGATCAGAAAAACGATACCGATGTAATGGCTCTGACCGCTACCGGTGCGGCGCTGGCTATCTCGGATATTCCGATCACCAAAACGGTGGCCGGCGTACGAGTCGGTCGTCTGGACGGTCAGTTTGTCGTAAATCCGACTATCGATCAGTACGATGAATGTGAGCTGCTGATCGTGATCGCCGGTTCATCCGAAGCGATCACGATGGTCGAAGGTTCCGCTTTCGAAGTGCCTGAGGCAGACCTCGTGGAAGCCCTGACCTTCGGACACGAACATATCAAGCAGATCCTCAAAAAAATCGAGGAACTCAAAACTGTTTGCGGCAAGCCGGATTTCGAGTACACACCTGTCATTATCGAGGATGCGCTCAAAACGAAAGTCATCGAGATGGTCGGTGACAAACTCGAGGCTTTCAACCGTATTGCCGACAAAGATGAGCGACGCACCGAGAAGAAAAACCTCACCTCCCGGATCGTCGAAGAACTGGCAGAAGAGTTTCCGGAAAGTGAAGGTGATATCAAGGGCATCATTCATGATCTGGATGCGGAAACAATGCGTCGCATGATTCTCGATGAAAACAAACGTATCGACGGGCGCGGTCCCGATGATATCCGCGAGATAACCTGTGATGTCGGTTTTCTGCCGCGCGCTCATGGCTCGGCAGTGTTTACACGCGGTCAGACCCAGGCGCTGGTGGCGGTAACGCTCGGCACCAAGATGGATGAGCAGCGCCTTGATGAACTCGAAGGCGAATCGACCAAGAGTTATATGCTCCACTACAATTTCCCGCCGTTTTCCACCGGTGAGACCAGGCCGATCCGCGGCACCAGTCGCAGAGAAGTCGGCCATGGAAACCTGGCCGAACGGGCGCTTTTCCCGGTCATTCCATCCGAGGAAGGATTCCCCTACACCGTTCGTCTGGTCTCCGACATCATGGAATCCAACGGCTCCTCATCCATGGCCTCTGTTTGCGGCGGTTCGCTTGCTCTGATGGATGCCGGTGTGCCGATCAAATCGGCCGTGGCCGGTATCGCCATGGGACTGATCAAGTCCGACGACAAGCTGGTAATACTCACCGACATCCTCGGCGACGAGGACCATTTCGGCGACATGGATTTCAAGGTTACCGGCACAAAAGAAGGTGTGACTGCGATCCAGATGGATATCAAGATCGACGGGCTTGATGTTGAGACGATGCGCAAGGCCCTGGACAAAGCACGCACGGCACGGTTGTTCATTCTCGATAAAATGAACGAGACAATGCCGAAACATCGCAGTGAACTGTCCGAGTTCGCGCCTCGAATTATCAGCATCAAGATACCGCCGTCGAAGATCGGCGAGGTGATCGGTCCCGGTGGTAAGGTAATCCGGTCTATCGTTGAAGAAACCGGCGCCAAGATCGACATCGAAGATGACGGCACCGTACTGATAGCATCTGTTGACGGTGAAGCCGGCCGCCTGGCCATGGAGCGGGTTCAGGCTCTTGCCGAGGAAGCTGAAGTAGGGAAGACCTACTCCGGAGTAGTCCGACGCACGGCTGCTTTCGGAGCCTTTGTCGAGATCATTCCCGGCACTGATGGTCTTTTGCACATTTCTGAAATCGATCACTCACGAATCGACCGCGTTGAAGATGTGCTCAACGTCGGCGACCGGGTCGATGTCAAAGTGATCAGTATCGATGGCGATGGAAAGATACGTCTTTCCCGTAAAGCGCTCCTGGAAAACGACCGCAAACCCAGAGGCGCGGAACGTTCTCGTTAGTCAGTACTAAACAGTTTCAGACTCACGATGCCCGCCTATCAGAAAACAGTACTCAAAAACGGACTGAGGGTCATTACGGAACGAAGGCCCTCAGTTCGTTCTATTGCCCTCGGAGTCTGGATCGATGTCGGCTCGCGCTATGAAGCGCCGTCGGTCAACGGGATCAGTCACCTGATCGAACACATGGTGTTCAAAGGAACGAAGCGACGCACCGCAAAGCAGATTGCATCGTCGCTGGAGTCGGTCGGAGGTGTGCTCAACGCATTTACTTCGCGAGAGCAAACCTGCTTCAACGCCCGTATCATCGATGAACATTTACCCGATGCGGTTGATATACTGGCCGATATCTGTTGCCATCCGAGTGTTACTCCCGTGAATCTGAAACGTGAGAAACTGGTTATCTGCGAGGAAATCAAAGAAGCTGTCGAGACTCCCTCAGACCTGATTCATGATTTGTTTTCACAAACTTTTTGGAATGGTCATGCGTTAGGTCAGCCGGTTCTTGGCTCTATTGATAATGTTCTCGGTATGTCGCGCGCCCAGATACTGAAGTATATGCGACAGCACTACCGGACCGAGTCGATTGTAATAGCGGCCGTCGGAAATATCAAGCATGAGAACCTGGTTGAACTGGTGCGGAAAAAGTTCAGATTCGAAAAAGGACGTTCCATACAAAGCGAACCGGCTCCCGAGATAAACGGAACACGTATAAAGCACGCCGAGTCGGACGCGGAACAGGTTCATTTCTGTCTCGGCTATCCCGGTTTGTCTTTTGATTCTCCCGAACGAACAGCGCTAATGCTGCTGACTACGCATCTGGGGGGCGGCATGTCGTCAACTCTGTTTCAAAAAGTTCGGGAAGACCGCGGACTGGCCTATACGATCTATGCTTTTCACGATGCCTACCGGGATGCCGGTGTATTCGGTATCTACATGGCGACCGACAAAACACGACTGGCCGAGGCGTATGAAGTTGTCGTCAAAGAACTGAGGTCGGTGCGACGTCGACGGTTCCCGTCCGCGCGTCTTGAACAGATCAAACGACAGGTCCGCGGGCAGATTAGCCTGAGTCTCGAATCAACGGTTCCAAGAATGTCCCGGCTGGCTCGTAATGAACTGATGCTCGGGAGTCACGTCACTTTAGCCCGGACGCTGAAGAAAATAGAAGCGGTAACAGCCTCGCAACTGCTTGAGTTGGCCAATAGAATCATCGATGATAATAAAAAAGTCATCGTAACTCTTGGTCCGGTTGACCGAAAGGCGTTCCAACATGTGGCCGGATCGTTTTGACAGCAGCCCATCGAACGGCTCTCAACACAGTATCATTCTGACCTTCCACAAAGTACAACCTCAATTCTCATTCGGAGCAACGAACTTCTCTCCAAAACGAATGGAACAACTGTGCCGCTGGCTGGCAAGCCGACAGTACTTTTTTGTATCCCTTGATGAATTACATGTCAATCGGGATAACAAAGCTGTCACTGTCACCTTCGATGACGGATACGCGCATCTTATGGATATCCTGCAGCTACTGGTGGAAACTTACGGTCTTAAACCGACGGTTTTCATCCCGACTGAATATATCGGGAAACCGAACAGTTGGGACTATAGCTCCGTATTCAGGAAAACTTATCACCTCGATGCTTACCAGATCAGAGAGTTATCCCGGCTCGGCATACAGTTCGGATCTCACGGGCATAGTCATACCGATTTGACCCGGTGCGACCATGAAAGACTGACAAGGGAGCTTAAACAATCAAAATCAATACTCGAAGATATATTGGGTTCAAAGGTTGACTGTATCAGCTATCCGTTTGGAAATACCAACCGGGATATCTGCCGAAGAGCAACCGAGGCAGGATATACCATAGGTGTTACTATGACTTTCCCACGACCTGACGACCCTTTCATTTCGCTCGGCCGTTTACCTGTCTACGGATATGATACGCTTTTTTCAATCGGGCAAAAGATTGAGCATGGTCCGATGTATCCGGTTGAAAGAATGAAAAGTCGTATTACAAATTATCTTTCCGGAGGCAATTCATGGTATCGGCGGCTCACCCGCAGGTAACGGCCTGACATAGTAATGTCTTGCGCAGACCGGCTCTTTTTGCTAATATGGCCGACAATAGTTGAAACCTGTTGAAGGAAGAATACAGTGTCCACGGTCGATAAATCACAGCGCGTTTATGACTTCAAGGCGATAGAAGAGAAGTGGCAGAAGAAATGGCGGGAGCAGAATCTCTACGCTGCGCCCGAACGGCCCGACCCGGATAAAAGATTCTATATGCTGGAGATGTTCGCCTATCCGTCCGGCGACATACACATGGGCCACTTCCGCAACTATATCATCGGCGACGCCATGGCGCGCTATCAGATGATGCAGGGGAAAGCGGTCCTGCATCCGTTCGGGTGGGATGCTTTCGGTCTGCCGGCTGAACGGGCGGCCATCCAGCGAAATATCCATCCATCCGAGTGGACACAGAAAAATATCACCACCTCGCGCGCTACTCTCCAGAAAGCCGGTATCTCATATGACTGGTCGCGTGAGATCAATTCTTCCGAACCGAAATACTATCGCTGGACTCAATGGATGTTTTTGAGACTGTTCGAAAAAGGTCTGGCCTATCGCAAGCGCGGTTTTGTCAACTGGTGTCCGAACGACAAAACAGTACTGGCCAACGAACAGGTCAAAGACGGCAAATGCGAACGGTGCGATACTGTGGTAGAGAAAAAAGACCAGGTCCAATGGTATTTCAAAATAACCGAATATGCCGATCAGCTTACCGATGACCTCGACAAACTTCCCGACTGGCCGGATAGCGTTAAAACGATGCAACGTGAGTGGATCGGACGTTCTTATGGAGCCGAAATCGATTTCACGATAGAAGATACCGGTGAGAAGCTGCCGGTTTACACAACGCGGCCGGATACGATCTTTGGAGTAACTTTCATGGCGATTGCGCCGGAGGCGGAGCTGCTCGACCGTCTCGAGCTGGAGCCGGAATATGCTGAAAAAGTTCGCAAGTATCGAGAGATGGCCCTGGTGCGGTCTGAAATCGAGCGAGCGGCCGCAACTGGAGAAAAAGACGGTGTTTTCACCGGCAAATACGCGATCAACCCATACAACGGCGAGAAAGTACAGCTATGGGTCGCCGATTATGTGCTGGCCGGCTATGGCACCGGGGCTGTGATGGCCGTACCGGCTCATGACACCCGTGACTTTGCCTTTGCGAAGAAATACGATATTCCCGTTAAGGTCGTGATCCATCCGGACAAGGATACTGCGCTTGATCCTGAAACTATGGATGAGGCTTTCACCGACTATGGTGTGATGGTCAACTCCGGACAGTTTGACGGTCTGGTCGGGTCTGAGGCGATAAAAAAAGTTACAGATTTTGCAGAGAAGCAGGGATTTGGTCGCAATAAGGTTAATTTCAAACTTAAAGACTGGTTGATATCTCGTCAACGGTATTGGGGTTGCCCGATTCCGATAATTCATTGTGATAAATGCGGCGCTGTGCCGGTACCGGACAAAGACCTTCCGGTGGAACTTCCAAAAGTCAGGAACTTCCTTCCCAAGGGACGCTCCCCGCTGGCTGATGTGCCTGAGTACATGAATGTCAAGTGTCCGAAATGCGGGGGAGAGGCGCAACGTGACCCGGACACTATGGACACCTATGTTTGCTCATCGTGGTATCAGATGCGTTATGTCGATGCTCACAATGACATAGCGCCGTTTGACAAAGACAAAGCGTCTCGCTGGTTTCCTATAGATCTTTATGTCGGCGGGATTACCCATGCAACCGGTCATCTGATTTATTTCCGCTTTCTGCACAAGTTTATGCGTGATCTTGGCTGGATCACCGGCGATGAACCGGCTGACAGGCTGGTATGTCTGGGGATGGTGGCTGATGAAAAGGGTGAAACCATGTCGAAATCAAAGGGCAATGTGGTGCCTCCATTTCCGTACTTTGAACAGCATGGCATCGATACTACCCGGCTGGCCATGTTTTTCACTGCTCCCACTGAAAAAGGCGTTCAGTGGGATGGTTCGACCATTGTCGGTGTAAAGAAGTTCGTCACGAAATCGTTGTTCCCGCTAATTCGGCACTATCGCGGCTCGAGCCCGGACCTAAAGCAACACTTTATGGTTGAAGATCTCACCAAAGATGAACGTTCGATCTATGTCAAGCTCAACCAGACCATCAAACGGATTGGCGAAGATATTGAACGACTGCAGTATAACACAGCCATAGCCGCATTGATGGAGCTGGTGAGAGATTATCAGCCGGACAAGATAGCTAATGATGCCCTGAATGATTGCATTGTTATCAAAGCAATTCAATTGTCAGCACCGCTGGCGCCGCACTTGGCTGAAGAGCTGTGGAGCGAGGTAGGTTTTTCTGAATCGGTATTCAAATCTTCCTGGCCGGAGTATGATCCAGAGGCCATTGTTGCTGAATTAATCGAGATTGCCGTGCAAATAAATGGCAAACTAAGAGATACAGTAACTGTACCGGCTGATTCTGATCAATCAGTGGTCGAGGATGCCGCGATGGCAAGTCCGAAAGTTCAGAAATACACTGAAGGCCGCCAGATCATAAAGAAGATTTTTGTTAAAGGCCGGATTCTGAATATTGTCATAAAATGAGTGATCTCTATCCAGGGAAACAATTTTTGACTGAGACTTTTTTCTTTGTTAACATAATATATCTTATGGGACGTTATTGAGTCATCAAATGAAGCTCTTGGTTATCATCCCGATCTATAATGAAGTCTCCACTCTTGAGGAGTTGGTACATCGAGTCCGATCGGCCCCGATAGATGATAAAGAGATCATTCTTGTTGATGATTTTTCGACTGACGGCACTCGTGACCTTATTAATGAGAAACTGCGTAATATCGTTGACCGTGTGCACTTCCAGGATCGCAACTACGGGAAAGGGTTCGCTCTAAAAACCGGATTTGCCATGGCGACCGGCGATATTGTTCTGGTTCAGGATGCTGACCTCGAGTATGATCCGGATCAGTATCCCGCCCTGATCGAGCCGATTGTTCAGGATCGGGCCGATGTGGTTTAT
>JAJRTA010000079.1 GCA_024278515.1 Candidatus Zixiibacteriota bacterium | reverse complement strand
GTTCGGCAGGAACATCAGGAGCATACACACCGAAAGGTGGATGAGTAGAATATCTGCGAAGTCTGCCCGTTGACACGGGCAGGCTCAGGATAATTATTATATGAACAGGCCGGGATAAAAGGAGTAGTTTTCTTGTACATATCTAGATCAATGTGGAAAATGTTAACACTCCTCGTGTTGGTTGCAACTTCCACTCCCACTCATGGCGAAAATGTTACCGTGTTCAGTGTAAGACGCCATGTTCTGGAGCCATTAAAGTATTGTCCGGAAGTGTATGCTGCCTTTCTCGGCGGCGATACAGTTATGTATTGCTCTGCAAAGGGAGTCTTTATCCAGTCACACAGGGGAGGCGGCTGGAAGAAAGCGAACAACGTTCTCTCGAAGGATGAGAACACACCCAATGAAGTCTGTGCCAAGAGAAAGAATATAAGCAGGTTGGTTGCCCCCGAGGGCTTATGGAGGATTGACAAGACCAGTGAGATAATTGTTTACGATGGTTTCTGCAGTCGACTGTATTCGTTTCATATTCGTGAAGAGGGGAAAGGCACTTTTGACCGCCGGCTGGCCGAGGTTGACGAGTATTACCCCCGGGTGGTGACCATACAAAACGAAACAATTCTGTATGGCCTCGCACGTTTTGCCGACACCAAAGCAGTATTTATCCAACAAGCTGATGAGGATCATTATGAAAAGGTCTTCGAATACTCCCCGTTGTTGGCTCACAGGCTCGATTCGCTGGGTCTGGGTAATGGTGAGTCTTTCAGTTTTCCGGCGATGAATCCGTATGACAGCAGCTTATGGATTGCTGTTTACGGGTATGATTATATCTACATCACCGATAAGAGAGGAGAATTGAGGGATTCTGTTCAGGTCAGGGCGCCTGATTTCAAGACTCCCCCACAGATAAAATCCCGTATCAAGTCGATGGCCGTGTCAATCGACTGGATGTCGCAGTGGACTCCGATAAAGTCATTTCATTACGTGCCCCCTCGTTATTTTTTCCTGCAGTATCATCTTGGTTATGATTATCCGGGCGGAGCTAAGATCCCGCTTTATGGGACACTGGTTTGGGATCTAAAAGGCAATCCGGTAGCGTTGGAAATAGATAAGCGATGGCAACTGGCCGGTGTAGAACCCTGCGGTAACCTGATATTTGCAAGCTACCAGCCGGACAGCATGCGGTGTGTTCTGGAATTGCACATGGCCACGATAGAACAATGAGATTGAAAATGGCCGGGATAGTGTGATAGTGTGCTGTCGGGTATGTCCTGATTGAGGAAAGGTCTGGCGGAGTTCTCGAATCTGTAATGATGTCAGGATCAGGCTGTAAGGTGGTTTGGGAATATAGTATGGCTGTCAATAGTGAATTTGTGAAAGGTGCAGGACATGTTAAAGCGAATTTGTCAAATTGCTCTGGTGTTTATCGTGGCAGGAATCATGGCAGGTTGCTCAGATGACGACGACAATAGTCCTGTCAAACCATCTGCCACGACCGGCGTGCCGTCCGAACTTGTTGGAACCTGGGTGTTCGAGTCGGTCACGTTCAACAATATACCTATATACCTATTGAGGATCTCAGCATTCTGCTGCCCTGGACGGAGGACACGGACTATACAAGAGTGATCATCAGGGAAGATAATACTGTTGTTTACGACAATGTTGACAATACCGGGGCCGTGGTACAAACAGAGACCGGGAATATCGTGATAAATGACGACAACTTCTCGCTGACTGCCGGTGAGTTTCAACTCAGCGGAACCTGGAAAGTCAGCGGCGACCGGCTGATGCTGACGGTCAGCGAAATGAACGCAACGGTAGTTGTCGTGGCCACCCGGGAGTGATCGCAAGTTATAAGTAAATAGTGAGAGTGAGCCGGTGAAATCAAAGATTACAGGTGCAGTGTTGATTGCTGCCGGATTTGTTGCGCTGTTGATTCTGTTGGGGGTGGTCAGAGTAAAATCTGCCCGGGCTGCGCGAGATATGGCGTTTCAGTCAGTTTTTCTTGACCGGATGACCGACTCGATGAGCGGCCATTTCCTGATTTATCTCGATATCGAAGCCTGCCTTGCGTGTACCGAGGACATGGGGGCATGGATTGAACTGGAGAGGAACCTGCCACAATGCGGTTGTACGTTTTCGATTTATGCCCCGTTCTCGAACTCGTTTGATGTCGCGTACGCAATGGAACTGGAAGGGCTGAACACACCGGTGCGGGTACTTGATGAGTCTGACCTGTTAACGCTTCGCTGGGCCGATATGCGTACCCCGATCAAGGTTCTTCTTGACAGCACGGCACGACCGGTCAACATTAAAGGGGCCATGGGAAATCGTATGGAGTCGAAAAACTATGCCGGATATATCCTGTCGGAAATATGTGGTGAGAATTGAGGGTGATTCGACGCGTCAATATAATCGTGCCGGCTGTGATTCTTGCAATCATTACTCTGTCGGGATGCGGGATTCTGTATCGCCAGCGTTCAGTTGTTTTCGAGGCCGGCGATTTTGCTCCGCTGGTTCAGGAGCTTGCAACTGAAAACAGGGATCTTTTTAACAATCCTTATACTCTGATTGTGATGCTGGACAGGAGTCCGTGTGGTGTCCGATTGTATGAGAGCATCTTTTGGGCGCAGTGGCAACGGCGTATGCTCGACAGCGGAAATGGTTTTATATTTGCAACCAGCAGGGAAGATTCAGCCGGGCTGATTTACGCGGCTCATCTGGATAGTGTCGATGCGCCGGTCCTTGTGCTTGAATCGTATGCCGATCGGATCTCCCGCCCTGCTGACTGGCGTGTTTACGGTCCGTTCCATCTGCTGTCGGATTCCACCGGTCGCCTGATCGGGATGTGGTTAGCGGTGCTAAACGAAGCAGCGAATGTTGAAATGTTGAACATGCTTGATTCGCTGATTGTCGGCGATCGTAATACTTCAAAGGCGCAACGCTGAACTGTTTGAGATAGTTTTACCCTGATAAAAGAGACACGCTTGTTGTTTCAGGTTAGACCGGTTTGGTATCCATTGGTGTTATTGGAAGCGGGATGTGTTGATTCAACCGCCCGGTTTCCGGATCAGCGGCCTGTAGAAAAAAACTGCTTACGTTGTGCCGGGCCTTGAACAGACTGTTTTTTTTTTGGGGGGGGGGAAGTCCGCTTAAAAAACCTCTTGACTTATATCCGTTCGGGCTGTTCTTTCGCCAAAGTTATTTGTGAATTAGGTCACAATAGACCGGTTCGCAGGATATGAGAGGTAGCAGAGATGTCCGAGTACCTGGCGGTTCTGATTTTTGTTATTGTTGGCGCCGGAATGGTGCTGTTCACATTTTTTTTGGCCAGGATTCTAAGGCCGCACAATCCCTACCCGGAGAAAAACGTCAACTACGAATGCGCCGAATTGCCTATCGGTAATTCCTGGATCAAGTTCCACAATCGTTTTTACATTTTCGCCCTTATTTTTGTCATTTTCGATGTGGAGGCGGTGTTCCTGTTTCCCTGGGCGGTGGCATACGGACAGCTTGGACTGTACGCGCTGGTAGAAATGGTTATTTTCATCCTGATCCTGTTTGTAGGCCTTGTGTATGCCTGGAAAAAGGGAGCGCTTAAATGGGTCTGATCAAGAAAGTCCCCGTATACGCTGAGAGAATCCCGGGAGGGGGAATCGTGGCGACCCAACTGGAATCGCTTTTGAGCCACTCTCAGGCTTGTTCCATGTGGTATTTGCTTTTTGCCACGGCCTGCTGTGCTATCGAACTGATGTGTACGGGCGCATCACGCTATGATTTCGACCGTCTCGGTATGATTTTCCGTCCGACACCCCGTCAGGCCGACCTGATTATTGCCGCCGGAACAATCACCAAGAAAATGGCCCCGCGGCTGCGCCGTCTTTATGACCAGATGGCCGAGCCGCGTTATGTTATCGCTATGGGCGGCTGTACGGTCAAAGGGGGACCGTTCTATTATGACAGTTACGCTGTCGAAAAGGGGATCGATCATATTATCCCGGTCGATGTTTTCATTCCCGGCTGTCCGCCGCGGCCGGAATCGCTTTTGGAGGGCTGTCTCCATTTGCAGAAAAAGATAAAGTCGCAGAAACTCGGGGACTGGCACGAGAAGTAAGATGACAAAAGAAGAACTCAAAGATAAAGTTCTCAACCTGTCGCAGGGGATGCTGACATATTCCGACAGCGGTGTGTTCGACCTGATGTTTGAGGTCAAACCGGAGAATCTGACGAAAGCGGCTGTGTTGCTTCGTGACCACGAAGAGCTCAGGTTCGACTTCATGAACAATATTACCGGGGTTGATACCGGCGAGCATTTTGAAGTGGTCTATTCGCTTGCATCGCTCAGCAACAAGACCCGGCTGGACTTCAAGGTGGTGCTGCCGTACGAAGGAGCTAAGCTGGAATCGCTTTGCGAAGTATGGAAAGCGGCCAACTGGCACGAACGCGAAATATGGGAATTGTACGGGATCGATTTCACCGGGCACCCCAATTTGACAAGATTTCTCCTGCCGGACGACTGGGACCAGGGTCACCCGATGCGCAAGGACTGGGATGCGCCTGACTTTGTGAGGATGCCGGAGTTGTAATGGCTGAATTGCGCACCGAAGAATTCCAGGTCAATATGGGACCGCACCACCCTTCGACGCACGGGGTGTGTCGTTTGGTGCTGACCATGGACGGTGAGAAAGTAGTGGCGGTGGAACCGGTGATCGGCTACCTGCATCGCGCTATCGAGAAAATCTGCGAAAACCGAACCTACCCGCAATGCTCCCCGATGATGGATCGGTTCGAGTATGTCACCGCGATGTCCTCCGATTATGTCTACGCTCTCGCGGTGGAAAAACTGGCGCAACTGGAAGTACCGGAGCGGGCCGAGTATTTGCGGGTGATCATGCTGGAACTTAATCGTATCGCCTCGCACCTGATTTTCTGGGGGGTGACGGCGATGGATATCGGAGCCTATACGCCCTTTCTGTACGGTCTGCGCGAACGTGAAGATATCATCGACCTGTTCGAAATGACCTGCGGGCAGCGTCTGACCTACAATTATATCAGAATCGGTGGAGTCTCGCGCGATATACCCAAAGAGTTCGAACCGAAATGCCGCGCCTTCATCAAAAAGTTGCGCGGCAAGTTCTCCGACTATGAAGGCTTGCTGAACGAGAACCCGATCTGGCTGGCCCGCACCAAAGGGATCGGTGTTCTGACACCGGAGACCGCGATCAGCTACGGAGCTTCCGGACCGGTACTGCGCGCTTCGGGTATCGACTATGACCTCCGCCGCGATGATCCTTATTCCATTTATGACAAGTTCGACTTCGCCATCCCGACCCAGAAAACGGGCGATTGCTACGACCGTTTTATCCAGCGTCTCGATGAAATGAAGGAGTCGCTGAAGATAATCGAGCAAGCCCTGGACGGTTTGCCTGAGGGTGAGATCAAGGCCAAAGTCAAACCGAAGTTCAAACCGCCGGAAGGGGAGGTTTACTCCCGGATCGAATCGGCCCGCGGCGAAATGGGCGCTTATGTGCGCTCGGACGGAACCACCAAGCCGGTGCGGGTGAAGCTTCGCGGGAGTTCGTACAACCATCTGGCGCTGGTGCCGGAGATTTGCACCGATGTCCTGATTGCCGATTTGGTAGCGATTTTCGCCACCCTGGATATCATCATGCCGGAGGTTGATCGATGAGCTGTACGGTCATCGCTTTCGGTGAATTGCACGGTATCTTTGCCTGGCTGCATGAACTGCCGGTTTCGATCGGTCTGCCCGACTCTGTTCAGGCGGTAGTCATGTACGCCGCGCTCGGCGTTACGGTGTTTAGCGTTTTGTCGCTTTTCGCTCTGTTCCTGGTCTGGTGGGAGCGCAAGATAGCCGCGCATATTCAACAGCGGTTCGGCCCTATGCGAGTCGGATGGCACGGCTGGTACCAGACTGTAATGGACGCGCTCAAACTTCTGCAGAAGGAAGATATTCGTATTGAGACCCGTGATAAGGTGGTCTTTTTCTGGGCGCCGGTGGTCTGTTTTGTGGCTGCTTTTCTGGCGTATGTGGTGATGCCGTTCGGCAAGGGGCTGATCGTGGCCGACCTGAATATCGGCATCCTGTACATAATGGCGGTGACGACTTTTACCGTAATCGCGTTACTCATGGCCGGGTGGGGGTCGAACAACAAGTATGCTCTGCTGGGCGGTATGCGCTCGGCGGCGCAGGTTGTCAGCTACGAGATACCGATGGTCGTGTCGCTGCTGACGATCATCATCTATGTCGGCTCTCTTTCGATGGTCGATATCGTGGAATCCCAATCGGGATGGTTTTTCAACTGGTTCATCTTCCGGGTGCCGTTCGGCCCGATCGCTTTTGTGACATATATCATTGCCGCCATCGCCGAGGCCAACCGCACGCCTTTTGATATTCCCGAAGCTGAACAGGAACTGGTGGCCGGCTACAACATCGAGTATTCCGGGATGAAGTTCGCCATGTTTTTCCTGGCCGAGTTCGTCAATATGTTCACGGTGTCGGCTATCGCGGCCACGGTATTTCTGGGCGGCTGGAACGGACCATTCCTGCCGTCGTGGGTCTGGTTCATGGGGAAAACCCTGACCGTGGTGCTGTTGCTGATGCTCGTTCGCTGGACCTATCCGCGGCTGCGGGTTGATCAGTTGATGGAGTTCGCCTGGAAGTTCCTTGTGCCGGTCACTTTTGCCAATCTGATTCTGGCCGGGGTTCTGAAATATCTGGGATACTGGGAGTAGGGTAAGTGGGATTGATTGATCACATCAGGAACCTGCTCAAAGGACTCGGTATCGCCGGCAAACATCTGGGCCGCCATGCAATTACCATCCAGTACCCGGAAGAACGGATGGAGATGCCGGAGCGGTCGCGCGGGATAGTCGTACTCCTTTCGGACAAGGAGACCGGCGAACTCAACTGTACCGCCTGTGAGCTGTGTATGCGGGCCTGTCCCACAGCAGCGATCAAAATAGTTACCCATCGTGATGAGAATAAGAAAAAGCATCTCGATGTTTTCGAAGTCGACAACGGCCTTTGCTGTTTCTGCGGACTGTGCGAGGAAGCGTGTAATTTCTCGGCTCTTAAGATGGCCACCAAGTACGAGTTTTCTACTCTCGGCGCCGATGAACTGGTCTGGGATGTGAATAAACTTCAGGAAGTCGGGCGTGATGTGGACTATGTTGACACGCGGAAAAAGAAAAAGCCGAAACCTGAACCCAAAGCCGACGCCAAACCGACCGCGCCGAAACCGGAGAAAACAGACGCAAAGCCGAAACCGGAACAACCAGCCACTGTGTCAGAGCCGGTCAATCCGGCCGGTTCGAGCACGGAAGAAAAAGTGAACGAAGAACCGTTGCCTGAAGAACAAGAGAGAAAAGAAGAGAAAAAAGAGGGAGGCCCGACCGATGGAAGCGTATGAGCCCGGCATCGTCTTCTGGATTCTCGCGGCAGTTATACTGCTTTCAGGAATGCTGGTGGTAACGCTGAGGAATATCTTCCACTGCGCTCTTGCGCTGATTCTCTGTTTGTCGGCGGTAGCCGGTCTCTATGTACTTCTGGAAGCTGAGTTTCTGGCCGCTGCACAGGTTCTGATCTATGTCGGGGCGGTGGCGATTCTGATTGTTTTCACGGTAATGTTGACCACCGATCTCGGTTCGAGCAAGAAGTTCCCGCTGAATCAAAACAGCACGGTGGCGTTTGTGGTCTGTACTCTGCTTGCAATAGGAGTTCCTTATTTAATCAATATCACCGGAGTCTGGCCGAAGCCCAAAGGGGAATCTTTCCCTGATAATGTCGGGGCGATCGGTAAGTATTTGATGACTGATTTCATGTTGCCGTTTGAAGTGGTTTCAGTGGTGCTTCTGGCCGCCCTGATCGGGGCCATTGTTCTGGCGAGGAAGGAGCGCTCCTGATGTTTTATTATCTGGCGTTAGCGGCGGTTCTCTTTGCCATCGGACTGTTCGGGGTCCTGACACGGCGTAATGTTATCGGCATCCTGATGTCGCTCGAGCTTATGTTCAACGCGGCCAATATCAATTTCGTGGCTTTCAATAAGTTCATCGCCACCGATGAGCTGGT
>JAJRTA010000078.1 GCA_024278515.1 Candidatus Zixiibacteriota bacterium | reverse complement strand
CCTTTGAAAACAAGGGGAAATAGAAAACCCGTCGTCCCGGAGAAACCTCTCGGAGAGACGGGTTGTCTTTTTTCAATTGGTGGAGGTGGGGGGAATCGAACCCCCGTCCGAACATAACATCAGGCCGGTGACTACGTGCGTAGTCGGTCTATAATTCTCGCCCCGCCTGCTGCCGGCCGACAGGCCACAGGCAGGGCCAGTCTATTAAATTTAAGCTCTCTTTATAGACATCTGAAAGCCGAGTCTTCTTTAATCGACGCCGCGTTCACAACTCGAAGACAAAGTCGTGAGGCGACGTGGCACATTCCCAGTAAACTAGGCAGCCATGGCGTAATCATATTCGCCAATTAATAGTTTGCCCGGTTTGTTAACGGGGCCCCAGACAACCCCGGCACGCCAACAACCATCCGCTATGCCCGTCGAAACCAGATCACCCCCGAATCCACAAACGACTCTTTCAGGTTCACTTCACGGGATACGGCGCAGCGTATGCCACTACCTTGTCAAAGAGCAATCATGCTATAACTTATACGCCGTATTATCCTCAACAGATTAAAATGATACCGTTAGCTCACCATGAGTATTTACGATCAATACAAATGTAATATTGCAATATAATCTATCGGCAGGCGATAGCAAGCAGGCTTGTGATAAATCGTGTCGACAAAGGCGGAGTTTCACTTTTACCGAACAGCTCGCCCTATGCAGACGACAGGGTCCGCGGAAGTTTGGACCTGTTGAAACGTTGCCATTTTGAGGAATGCTGAATTTAAGCTATGAAAAGTCGACTGTTCTTGCTGTATGCTCACAGTTTGACAACCGGTCATACAGGCGGTATATTCGTCCGTCTCGTTAAGAAAGGACCCTATAGCCCGTGTACCGCACCAAAGTTGCCGTTCTTAAAACAGATTCTACTCGTGTAGTCGAAGACTACCGCAGGCTTCTTGAGTTGATCGATTACAAGTCGATCATCGACCCGGCCCAGGAGACCCTGATCAAGCTGAATCTTTCCTGGACCAAGTATTTCCCGGCCTGTTCCTCGCAACCCTGGCAGGTCGAGGGGTTGGTCAGGACGATGACCGAGGATGGTTACCCGAAGGAAAAGCTGCTGCCGGTGGAAAACAAAACCGTGGTCACTAATCCGATCAAGGGAGCCAAAAACAATCTCTGGATGCCTGTGCTGGACCGATACGGTTTGTCGTTTACACCGCTTCCCGACGTAGAATGGGTGGTTTATAAGTTCAAAGAGAAGCTGCTTAAGCTGAACGATATCTTTCCCGAGGGAATCCAGATTCCCAGGATGTACATCGGCAGGCAGATCATTCATCTGCCGACGGTCAAGACTCACGGTCACTCAACCACTACCGGTGCGATCAAAAACTCTTTCGGCGGCCTGCTCAAAGAGGTCCGTCACTATGCTCACAAGTACATGCACGAGGTGCTGGTTGACCTGATGCTGATGCAGAAAGAACTGCATCCGAACATTCTTGCAGTTATGGATGGAACCGTCTGCGGTGACGGCGCCGGGCCCCGCACGATGATACCGCACGGCAAGAATCTCATCCTGGCCTCATCAGATTCGGTGGCTATCGACTCGGTAGCGGCCCGACTGATGGGGTTCGATCCGATGAGTATTCCCTACCTGCGCATGTGCCACGAACGCGGGCTCGGGGTCGCCGAATCTGACGAAATAGAAATCCTGGGGGAGGATATATCGGAAATCAATTTCGGGTTCAAAACCAAGAAGTCGATGGTTATCTGGGGGGATCAGCTTCTGCGCAAAGGGCCGTTGCGGTTCCTTGAGAAGATAGCGCTGCATTCGCCGCTGGTTGTCTGGGCGCCGCTGGCTTCGAATATCTATCACGACTGGATATGGTACCCGACAGTCGGCAAATCGATAATCCGCAAATTCTCCAAAACCGAATGGGGCCGGCTTTTCGAGAAGTATAAGAAGGGGTAAGCCAACCGGCCGGTTTGAACATGCCCCGCCCTTCGGGCACCCCTCTGGAGAGGGGAAAAGTTATAAGTCATCATCTCCTGTTCCATAATAATTAACACAGTCCCACTAAGCGCAGATTCCACGAAGTGCCTGATGGCTTATTCCTTATCTACCCGGTCCCGCGATGCTACGGTTCCAGGAAATACCTGATTTCTAATTTACCAGGTTTATGCCCTCTTTCATCCCTTCTGAAGAGGGATCGCCGAAGGCGGGTGTGTGTGTCCGGAACACGAAGTGCACGATATTACAGTTGATTAGACTTTTGAATTGGCGTAGATTGAATATGAAAATAAGAATAAACCCGGCTGAAAACAACGCGGCCGGATAACCGTATCGGAGGTAAACGATGAGTTTACGCATTGTCATGCGAACCTTACTGACCACAGGGGTGCTTCCTCTCCTGTTCGTCTGGATATCATGCTCGAAAAAGGAAGCGGCGAACTTTGAAAAACCGACTTTCTACGCCGACACGATCATAGAACAGGTGCGCAACCATGTCAACCACGGTTACGAACTGCTCGATGCCGGTTACACCGACAGCGCCGTGGCCGAATTCGCCAAAATTGAACCGCTCACCGGACCCGGGCTGGTGCGCGAATACCACACCGCCTGCGCTTACGGACGCAGCGGCGACAAGGAGAATGCGTTCAAATACCTTGATCAGCTCATTGCCAACGGATTTGACAACCCCGACCAGATGAAATACGACAGTGACCTGGAATCGCTGCAGGATGATCCCCGTTTCGAAAAACTCCTGGCTGCCGCCGCTAAAAACGCCGCGACCCAAAGCGCGTTGTTAGCCAACGGAATGCCGGAAATTCCCAGGGCCGACCCGGCCTGCTCCAGCGAGGAAGCGTACGAAAAGTGGATTCAGGGTGAACAAATGAGGATTCGTTCCAACCGGATGCTCTGGTCCTCAACCGATTTCATCAAAGCGCAGGTCGACTTCGCCGCCCGCAAACTAGCCTGCCTTCGCGCCCTTAAAAAAGATGATCCGGATTTCGATTACGCTCTGGAACGGGTGCGCGAAGCCTCCTCCCTGGTTTCTCTTTATGAACCCTGGGGACCGATTACCGATCTGGTACTGAAAGAGGCCGGCAGCTATCTGGCCGGTTCCGGCTCCGGTAAAGATGAAGTGAACTATCTGGCCGGGCTGGCTCTTTCGATGAAATTCTCTTTTGATGACGCCGCTCGTTCAAAGGGACTGACTCAGGCCGAGGCATATCTGGCCAAAGTCTCCGAAGGAAGCGACCAATACGGGGCCGCCCAGGCGCTGATGGTCATCAACAAACTGCGCCTGCCGGACGCCGACGAAGCCACGTACGGTCCCCGGTTGAAAGAGGTCGCGGCCGAGTTTGCCGATGATCCCACTGTCTATCGTATCATCTCCACTCAGTTCGGCGCCGAGGCAGTCAACCTGATGTGGCCTGTCGCGCTGGGGAAACCGGATCTGAATGACAAACTTATCAAACTCGACGACTATAAAGGAAAAGTTCTGCTGGTCGATTTCTGGGCCACCTGGTGCGGTCCCTGCCGGGCGGAACTTCCCAATCTGGTCAAAGTGTACAACGATTATAAGTCGCGCGGTTTTGAAATTGTCTCTATCTCTCTCGATTACGCCGAACGACTCGACAAGGACGCTTACAAAAAATGGATCAAAGAGAACGGTATGAACTGGCGTCACTCTTATGACGGTCAGGGATGGGATACCGAGCTGGTCAGGGATTATTTCGTCAGCTCGATCCCGGCGGCTTTTCTGGTGGGACCGGACGGCAAGCTGGTCGCATACGGTGATGAATGCCGCGGCGAGAACCTGGCCAAAAACGTCAAAGAGGCCATCAACAGTATCTGAGGCAACCATAGTTGCGTCCAAACCGACAGCTCTCATTCCATTGAGGAAAACATATCAGCGGAGAAGAATCTATCTTCTCCGCTTTTATGATGCTTATCATATACTTGTACTTGTTGATGATTTCGTAATAAGTATCGCAGAGACTGCTCCCGGTCTCTTTCATCTTGGAAAAACCCGGTTTGCCGTTATATTACCGGCATAGACGATGATAAACAGTCCGGAGGTTCCATTGACCAGACGATTCGCCCTTGTTGCAGTATCTTTACTCCTGCTTGCAGCCACCCTGACCGCCGCCAATCCGAAACTGATGCAAATCCGGGTCTTTCTCGACAGTAAGACCGACTATTTGAAAGTGCAGTCGCTGCATCCGGATATAGTGTTCCGGGGGAAGGACTATTTTGATGTGGTCGCCGACCAGGCCGGTTATGAAAAAATCAATCAGGCCGGGCTACGCTATGAGATCACAATCGAAGATGTTGTCGCGTTCAACCAGTCACGCCTTGATGTCACCAAGGATATGGGCGGCTATAAAACGCTCGACGAAATCAACGCGTATATCGACAACATCGTGAACGAACACCGCAACACGGTTGCCCCGAAACTCAACATCGGTACGACCATCGAAGGGCGCACGATGTGGGCGATCAAAATATCCGACAACCCGACTACCGACGAGGATGAACCGGAGATTCTTTTTCACGCCGCCATTCATGCGCGGGAAGTTATCACTCCTGAAGTATGTCTGGCCCTGATGGACACGCTGACCAATTACTACGGAATCGACCCGCATATCACCGAGCTGGTCAACACCCGTGAAATCTGGTTTGTGGTGCCGGTCAACCCTGACGGATACTACCACAACCAGGTACTCGAACCGAACGGCGGCGGGATGTGGCGAAAGAACCGACGCGACAACGGTGACGGCACTTACGGTGTGGATCTGAACCGCAATTACAGCTACCAGTGGGGGTATGATGATGTCGGCTCTTCACCGTACACCGGCGACGCTACCTATCGGGGGACGGGACCGTTTTCGGAACCGGAGGCTCAGAACATGCGTGATTTCATAGCATCACGACAGTTCGTAATCACGATGGACTACCACTCGTACAGTAACCTTATCCTGTGGCCGTGGGGCTATGATTATATCCTCTGTCCCGACAATGACCTCTACGTGCAGCTTGGTGATACTTTGCAGACTCTTACCGGCGGTTACGCTCCTTCGCCGATTACCGGACTTTATCTGGTCAACGGCAGTACGGTTGACTGGGGTTACGGCGAACAGATTATCAAAAACAAGAACTTCGCTCTTACAATCGAGGTGGGAAACTCTTCCGATGGTTTCTGGCCCCCCCTGAGCAGGGTGCAACCATTGATTCAGGAAAACCTGCCGGGCGCGCTTTATCTTATCGAAGTAGCCGGATACATTTACCAGATCGGCCCGCCGGAACCGCCGGTTTTGTTCGTTGCCGATTCTGTGGACAGCATCGGTTATGAGGTGTCCTGGACCCACGACGACACTTTGAACCCGGCTCTGATGTACGAGCTGGTCGAGATGCAGGGATCTCAACGTGTCAGCGATTCGGCCAACGACCTGTCAAACTGGACCAGCAATCAGTTCACTGTCTCGTCCGTGCGTCAGCACTCTTTACCAAGCAGTTTCTACTCCGGTTCGGGGGATAATTTTCAGCGCTACCTTCAAACCACGGATCCATTCGAAGTGTACAGCGGGGACAGTGTGAAACTGTGGATGTGGTACGATATCGAAACCGACTGGGACTACGCCTATGTCGAGGTTTCCACCGATGGCTCCACATTTACACCCATCGCCGGGTCGGTCACGACAGAATCCGATCCCAACGGCAACAACCGCGGGCACGGAATCACCGGTTCATCGGGGGGATGGATCGAGGCCGGTTTTGACCTGAGCGCCTATCTCGGGCAACTTGTGTTCATAAGAATCTCTTATTACACCGACAGCTATGTCGCCAATGAATGGATATATGTCGATGATATCTACCCGGTACCCGGCTTTGCCGTCCAGACTGTTATCGCTTCCGATCTGATTGACACTTCGTACAGTTTTGCCGACAAGCCGGTCGGAACCTATTTCTACAAGGTTCGCGCGCAGGATGCCGAAAGTCAGTGGTCCGGTTTTTCCAATATCGCTGAGACTTATGTCGGATCGGATTATATCTGCTTCGACAGCGACGGTGACGGATTCGGCGACCCGGGGCATCCGGACAACATGTGTCCGGACGACAACTGCCCGGCGACATACAATCCTTCTCAGACCGACACCGACAGCGACGGCGCCGGTGACCTGTGCGATATCTGCCCGAATGATCCCGACAACGACATCGACAACGACAGTGTCTGCGGCGATGTCGACAACTGCCCCACTATCGCCAACGCCGATCAGGCTGACACCGACGGGGACAATATCGGCGACGCCTGTTGCTGTACGGTACGTGGGAACGTAGTTCATTCCGGTGGTGAATCGGTCGATATCGCCGATCTGATTTACCTGGTTGATTTCATGTTCAACGAAGAAACCGGTTTCGGTTGTCCCATGGAGGCGGATATAGACGCCAACGGGACCGGCCCGGACATCGCCGATCTCGTTTACTTTGTCGACTATATGTTCAACTCCGGACCGGCTCCACCGTCCTGCCCGTAAGGAAACGGTTAACCTCACTGGGAATCATATCCAGCGATCGATACCGGACCCGGTCGGATTCTAATCAGGCAGAAAAGTCTTGCCGGGAGAAAACCACGGCAAGTAAAGTTGTTCATGGTCCATAAGACTACTACAGACCACGGTCACATTATCCACGACATTTATCCTGCCCTGTCGATGTAATTTATCATAGCGGCCATACAACCACAACGACCATTCAAACCATTGAAATGAAAACCCCCGTCGGTGCAAAACCGGCGGGGGTTGTTCAGCAAGAATCTATCGCAGTGTGATGTTACGGATGCTGCGGGGCGGCGCCACCGTTGAACATATAGTCAACAAAGGCAACCAGGTCAGCAATATCATTAACACCATCCGCGTTGATGTCTGCGGTCTCGATGACCTGCGGAGCGTCGCCGCCGGAGAACATCCAACTGACCATCATAACGAGGTCGGAGATGTCGATCCCACCGTCAAGGTTGAGATCGCCGGAGGTGTGTCCGCAGTAGGTGAAGTCGTCACCGGCTGAAATCGGACCGTTGTCATCGGTACTGGATACAATATAGCTTCGGATGTCGCAATCCCACATCAAGCCTGTATTGTACATGGTAACGAAGTCAGACAGATCAAAGGTCAGCTTCACGACCGGATCGGTCAGGCCGGGCACACCGGTCACATACTCGCCAACACATCCGATGGAAGTGATGCCGTTACCGATGGTAAAGGCGCCCAGATCCGGGTTGACCCAGCCGAGGTCGTCACCGATGTAAATATAACCGCTGAAGTTCTCGGTCTCGTTGACCATCATCGAGCTGATGATCTCCGGCTCGAGTTTCAATGTATCAGGCGGAACCACGTCACCGAT
>JAJRTA010000077.1 GCA_024278515.1 Candidatus Zixiibacteriota bacterium | reverse complement strand
GTTGCTCATAACATAGTACTTGTTCACGTCACCTTCCGGCGTTCCCAGTCCGCCGGTGCCGAAATCGCGCAACGGTTCCTCGAGCCGCCCCACTTCACTTCGTTCACGGGGACCGAAATCCAGCGACGCGTTGCCGTTCCCGATCCACCAGTTGAAGGCGACATCGAGTTCCTCGTTCGGTGTACGCACGATCCGGGTCGCGATCACGCTGGACGTGGGATGAATACCGCCGTCGGAGTAGACAATGTCGAAATCACCGTCGTCGTCGGCCTGCCAGGCGATATTCACCGTGTCTTCGAACACACATGCGCCGTATTTGTTGGGATAAGTTTCCAGAAATCCGCTGTGGTCATCGGTGAACCCGGGCAGAAGACCGAAACAGTCAAAGCAGATCATGCAGTCGACATAGATACCCATATAGACATCACGAAGCATCTGCGTCCCGATATTGCGGATCTGGTAGTCGAACAGTACAAAGTCCTCGGCATATTCATACGACCAGGCATAGGACGACTGAGTGATCTCTATGTTGAGCGGTCGGTGGGGCCTGCCGAAGTAGTCGTTCGGGATGCCGTCGGTGAAAGTGTCGGTATAGACGGCTATATAGTCCTGTTCCGATACGGCGTCCTCGAACACATCCGAAGACGGATCCTTTATCGATCGATAGATCATCTGTCCGAAAGGGGCTTCATCGGGGAACATTTCGTAAAGCTGCTGCCAGCCGTCGGCGCCGACCGACACCAGCGTGTCTCTGTCCACTACCGCGCCGATCCAGAAAGCGCCACCATACAGGTAATTGACCCGGGACCCCTTGGGGTATTCGCAGGAAAAGCCGATCTCTTCACCGGTGAGCCAGTCGATGCTTACTCCCGGATGGTATTCGCGTCCGAAGGTGCCGTTGTTGGCCACGGCCAGGGATATCTTGCCGATGTTGTGTGCGGCCAGTTGATGGGCCGGTGTGGCCGAAACGTGAGGGTGAGGATACCGCCGTAAGCTGTGCCTGTCGCTTAACGTGCGCGCTGCCACCGACGATGCGACCAGGCATATAACAATAAGCAGTGTTCGTTTGCCAATCAAAAACTGACTCCGGCTTGTGAACCTCAGGTTCGGCAATATAGTCAAAGAGGCTTGTTATGGAAAGTCAGCTTGATACCTGTCTGTATAGGGATTATTTCAAATTGTAATCGATCAGTTCCCAGACTTCTTTCCGTTCGTACGGTGGTACCATGAGGCTCGATATTTTTTGACTATACCAGACCACGCCGACATGAGGAACAACCCAGGCCCTGGTTTGTTCCGACTCCTCAAGGCCATAAACTCTGCGTTCGATGGTATAACTTTCGGTAAAAGTTCCAGCCGCTACTTTAATCTGCATAGGACCTGATAAAGTCGTAGTGTCGGCGGCGCCTGATGATCCGAAGAACATAAAGCCGGTGTCAACCGGATTGGAGAAATGTAAAGGTGTATCGTCGGAGATGATTGACTCATCCGGCCAGCCCAGTTTAATTGTATCATCCACCAGAACCGTTACCTGAACATCCGCCGCCGCCGCGTAGCGAAAGTCCCAGACAGTATCTCCAATCACTACCACATCGACCGTATCTTCATTCACTGTCGTCTGGTTTTCATAACGGATATAGGCGTATGTCCATACACTCCCGACCGTATGGGGGAACGTCAATGCCTGACCGCCGCCGCCGGTCGGTGTGTCATCGTCACCGCAACCGAGGCATCCTACCATCAACCCGACACCCCAAAACAGTAAAACGATTTTCTTCATATAACCTTCAATGTATAACTCAACTTAAACACCCGCTTTTCCGGCAGGTTACCGTCAACAATACATTGGCAGACGTTACAAGTCAAAGAAAAGTTCAAAACAAAACTCCCCTCCGGGATCAGCCAGAGGGGGATCGAAGTTTGATTAAGATGTAGTAAACACCGGCCCTGATGTGCAATCACTGCACTGCGACTGTTTGGTCTGCACTATAAAAAATGACCGGTCTTACACCTGCAATATAGACTATCTTGACCATTTGTCAAGGTGAAACAGCGGGGGAGTATTCCCCGGTCGTTGGGGGAAACACCCCTCACGCTTTCGGTGTGCCACTTCTCTTGAGAGAGGACTCTGGGTGTGTTTGAATCCAACTGATGTGAAAAAAAGCAGTTTGAAACAAGCTTACAGCAGAAGGATGAAGGGGCCTACCAGATACCGAGCGCGTCTTTGGCTTCTTCCGAGGCCATTGTCTTGGGGTCCCAGACCGGTTCCCAGACCAGGGCGACACGAACCTCGTTCACTCCTTCGACTTTCTGAACGGCCTGGTGAGCCATATTGATCAGCATCTCCCCATAAGGACAGGCCGGAGTAGTAAGAGTCATCTTGACCTGAACCAGTCCCCCCGGCAGGATATTGATATCGTACACCAGACCCAAATCGACAATACCGATCTGGATTTCGGGATCGCGCACCGGCTTGAGCGCTTCAATAATAGCTTCCCGGCTGGGCATTTTTACATTCTCGTTTTGCATGGGTCAGGAATCGTCCTCGGTGGTGGCAGGTTTGACGGTTGTTTTATTCCCTTTTTCATAATTGTCCAGCCCTTCGATCAGTGTCACCCACGACAGCAGGGCGCACTTGATGCGAACCGGGAACTGCCGCACTCCCCTGAGAGCATCGATATCACCCAGATCGTCGGGTAACTCGACTTCTTCACCTTTCAGCATCTTCCGGACCAGTTCAGCAATTCGTCGGGCTTCTTCCAGCGGCCGTCCCTTGATTATCTCGGCCAGCATCGAACCGGACGCTACTGAAATGGCACAGCCGCGACAATCGACGTGGATCTTCTTCAAAGTACCGTTATCCAGCTCAACCTGCATCTCAAGTTCGTCGCCGCAAGCCGGATTGTGACCCTCGGAGGTTATATCGGGATGATCGAGTTTCTGCTTGCCGCGCGGGGCGCGGAAGTGATCCATGATTATGTCGCGGTACATATCGTCAAGGGGTTCGCTCATGCTCCGAAATACCTCCTCATTTCAATCAACGCTTCGATAAGGGCATCCACATCGGCTTCATCATTGTAAATATACAAAGAAGCCCTCGCGGTGGCAACCTTTCCAAGTATCCGCATCAGGGGTTGCGCGCAGTGATGGCCGGCGCGGATGGCGATCCCCCGGGTGTCAAGGAAGGTACTGATATCATGTGGATGGATAGTAGGGTCGGTAAAACTTATCGCTCCGCCTCGCAGTTCCGGCTCCTGGGGACCCTGGATCTCCAGACCTTCAAGTTCGGAAAGTCTTTCGATAGCGTAGCGGGTAAGAGCAATTTCATGCTCGCGTATCCTGTCCATGCCCAGCAGTTCGAGATAGGAAAGAGCGGCCTCAAAGGCGACCACGTTGGCTATGTCGGGTGTGCCGGCCTCGAACTTGTGCGGGACCTCATTCCAGGTTACACGGTCAAAACGTACCTCGCGGATCATCTCGCCGCCCATGTTGAACGGCGGCATTGATTCGAGAATATGTTTTTTGCCGTAAAGAACACCAACTCCGGTCGGGCCAAGCATTTTGTGAGAGGAGAAAACGTAAAAATCGGCGTCCATCGCTTTGACATCGACAGTCATGTGAGGGGCGGCCTGAGCGCCGTCGACCAGGACCACCGCCCCCTGTCGGTGGGCCAGCCGCGCAATCTCTTCGACCGGATTGATGGTGCCGAGAACGTTGGACATGTGAGTAACAGACACCAGTTTTGTTTTCGACGTGATGATATCATCGATATGGCTGAGATCGAGATGTCCGCAGATGGTTATGGGTATTCTCCTGAGCGCCGCTTTTTTCTTTTGAGCCAGAACCACCCACGGAACAAGATTGGCGTGGTGTTCCATCTCGGTGATGACTATCTCGTCACCTTCGTTGATGTTATGCTCAGCCCAGGTGTAGGCGATCAGGTTTATCCCTTCGGTAGTGCCTCGCGTGAAAACAACTTCGGACGGATCAACGCCGCCGATAAATCCGGCTACCCGCTCACGGGTCAGTTCGTAGGCGGCGGTGGCTTTTTCGGCCAGATAATGAATCCCCCGGTGGATATTGGCGTTTTTCCTGCGGTAGTAATCAGTAACAGCGTTAATCACCGTTTCCGGTTTCTGCGAGGTGGCCGCGCTGTCAAGGTAGACGAGGCGATGATTATTGACTTTCTCCTTGAGAATTGGAAAGTCCGCCTTGATCCGGTCAATATCCAGAGGCGAATGTACTGTTTCCGCTTTGGGCGATCTATTGTTGGTGTTGGTCGGCATTAACTTCTGTCTTTCGCTTCCTGTCAAATCATGACGAGAATATCTTCGCCGTCGATTTTTACTTCGTACCTGTCTATCCCGACCACGGCCGGGTGGGCTGTAACCTTTCCGGTCAGCAGTTCAAACTTTGCTCCGTGCCGGGGACAGACGATCTGGTCGCCATCGAGATGACCGTCACTGATAGGAGCCGAGTCGTGCGAACATTCATCAGCCAGTGCGAAGTACTTATTGTTTACGTTGCATATTACGATCTGCGTATGATCAACCACAAACGACCGCATCTCTCCGGGTGGTATGTCGGTTTTGGTTGCTACTTTCACAAATCCGGGCACTGTTTACTCCTGTTCCAGTCGTTGCGATACGAAATCGTTGATTCTTGCGCGGAGATTTTCCGGTAAACCGGTCAGCGTGGTCATCACAAACCCGGATACGATCATCCTGACCGCGTCAGCCAGTCTGATGCCGCGAGATTGCAGGTAGAAAACGCTGTTCGGGTCAATCGGGCCGATAGTTGCGCCGTGCGAGCACCGGACATCCTCGTTGAGTATTTCCAGCTCCGGGATAGTCCGGGCGCGAGCGTCACGACTCAGCAGCAGGTTCCGATTCTCCTGGTATGCTTCGCAGGTGCGGGCGTCTTTTTCGATACGGATCAACCCGGTATAGGCCGAGCGGGCGCGTTCTCTCAGGACCACCTTGAAATCGATTGAGGAGACTGTCTCACCGGCGGCGTGCCAGTGCAGAGTGTGATTGTCACCCTGCTGATGACCACTGCCGAACAGCAGGCCGCGCATAACGCTTTCAGCTCCGCGACCGTTGAGCTGTACGCCGAAGTTCTGTTTGGCCAGTGCGCCGCCAAACGCCAGAGGCATAGTCAGCATCCTGGCGCCCCGTTCGATACGCGCGCGATGGGTCAGGTAGCTGTTCATGCCGGAGGCCTGGCGTTGCAGACAGACATAGCTGATACGACTGTCTTCGAGGCCAAAAATTTCCACTGCGCTGTTGGCGTAACTCGCCACCGCATCCCGGTCGGTGGAACCGCCGCCGTATTCATCGACCAGAGTAAGCTCGGCGTTTTTCCCGACTACAACCAGCAGTCGGGGATACTGTACCGACCCGCCAAGCCCGGATTCGCGCAACAGGTGAAGCGGTTGTTCGACAGTGACGCCGTCGGGAACATAAACGAATATGCCGTCGTTCCACAACGCGCCGTTCATGGCCTCGAACTTGCCCGTAGCGGAATTGACCAACTGATACAGGTATCTTTCCACGAGTTCCGGATGCTGTTCGATCGCTTCGGAAAGACGCAGAACAGTTACTCCCTGAGCGACGAGATTTTCAGTGCCGAAAAAGTCGATACGCCTTCCGGCCAGATCTGTGACAACACCCGAGAGGTTCCCCTGACGCAGGTGATTTTGCACAATTTTCTCAACCGCGTTGAAGTTTTCACCATAGTCGGTGTCCAGCACACGTTCTCTGTCGATCAGGAATTTGCCCGGATCGGTGTACCGCCACAGGTGCAAACCACGGCGGGGAACCGGAGCGTTGTTGAAGGTCTCGCGCGACTTTTTGCGGATATCGCGCAGCCAGTTCGGTCCGCGCAGAAGTTCCGGAGCCAGGTCGGGTATTGAAAAATCGCTGGTCGAGTTTTTCGTGTCAGTTTTATTACTCATCAGCCGATCGATCCTTCCATTTCAAGTTCAATGAGGCGGTTCAATTCCACCGCGTACTCCAGCGGAAGCTCTTTGGTGAAAGGTTCCATAAAGCCGTTGACAATCAACAAACGGGCGTCGTCCTCGGTGAGACCGCGGCTGCACAGATAGAAAAGCTGTTCCTCGGCCACTTTGGACACGCGGGCTTCGTGTTCGATCTTCACCTGATCATGATCTATCTCCATGGTTGGATAAGTGTCGCTGCGCGCTTCCTCTCCGATCAGCAGGGCGTCGCATTCGACCGACACCTTCACCCCCGGCATATTCTTGTGTACTTTGATAAGGCCACGATACGAGGACCGGCCGTTATCCTTGGAAATAGACTTGGAAGTCACCCGTGACGAAGTGTTCGGGGCGGCGTGAATCATCTTGGCGCCGGTGTCCTGATGCTGGTTTTTGCCGGCGAAGGCCACCGATAGAATCTCCCCTTTGGCGCCTTCTTCGAGCAACTGAATACACGGATATTTCATGGTCAGGCGGGACCCCATGTTTCCATCGACCCACTCTACTGTCGCGTTGCGGTATGCCGAAGCGCGCTTGGTCACGAGGTTGAAAATGTTGTGCGCCCAGTTCTGGATCGTGGTGTACCGAATGTATGAATCTTCAAGCGCTACCAGTTCGACCACCGCCGAGTGAAGTGAGTCGGTCGAGTAAACCGGCGCCGTGCAGCCTTCGATATAATGAACACGTGACCCCTTGTCGGCGATGATCAGGGTCCGTTCGAACTGTCCCATGTTTTCTGCGTTGATGCGGAAATAGGCCTGCAAAGGAACCGTCACGTTCACTCCGGGCGGCACATAGATGAACGATCCGCCCGACCAGACAGCCGTATTAAGCGCCGCGAACTTATTGTCCATGGCCGGAATGACACTGCCGAAATACTCCTTCACGACATCGGGACGTTCACGAAGGCCGCTGTCCATGTCCAGAAACACGATCCCCTGCTTTTGCAGGTCTTCGCGCATTGAATGGTAAACTACCTCGGATTCGTACTGAGCCGAGACCCCGCCAAGAAACTTGCGTTCAGCTTCCGGGATGCCGAGCTTGTCGAAAGTGTTCTTGATGTATTCGGGGACATCATCCCAGCTTTTCTGCTGGTCCTTGATCGGTTTCATGAAGTAGTAGATGTTGTCGAAATCGATCTCGGCGAGCATCTCGGAGTCGGCCCAGTCCGGCATCGGTTTGGAAAGGAAGATATCGAGCGCCTGATGACGAATGTCGGCCATCCATTTCGGCTCGTTTTTCATCTTCGATATCATCTCGACCACTTCATGGTTGACTCCCCGCGCCCCTTTATGAAAATAGTCAACCGGATCATGAAAACCATACTTGGTGGCGTAATCCTCGCCCAGCGAGGCGAGATCCCGGTTGCGCTGATTTATTTCACTCGCCATGGTTACACCTCAGCCTTGCTGCCGATTTCTTCCTCTACCCAGTCATAGCCCGCATCTTCCAGTTTGAGAGCCAGCTCCGGGCCGCCATGTTTCACCAGCTTGCCGGCCATCATGACATGAACATGATGCGGCTTCACATAATTGAGCAGACGCTGGTAATGGGTAACCAACAGGATACCGTTATCATCGGAACAGTAGCGGTTGATCCCTTCGGATACGACCTTGAGGGCGTCGATATCCAGACCGGAATCGGTTTCATCCAGAAGCGCCATTTTCGGTTTGAGCATGGACATCTGAAGGATCTCGATCCGCTTTTTTTCACCCCCGGAGAATCCGTCGTTGAGATAGCGGGCGGCAAAAGATTCATCTACCGAAAGCGCCTTCATCTCAGCCCGGAACAGTTTCCGGAAATCGGTCATATCGGCGTCGGGGCCGCGGTGCGCCTTGAGGGCCGCCCGTATGAAGTTGGCCACCGACACGCCGGGGATGGCCAGCGGGTACTGGAAGGCGAGGAACAAGCCGGC
>JAJRTA010000076.1 GCA_024278515.1 Candidatus Zixiibacteriota bacterium | reverse complement strand
ATAGTTATTTTTTCTTATCGAGCGCGTCCCGGGCTTTGGTAGTTGATGCAAGAATCCGAGTCAATATGCCTTTTAAGGCGGTAACTCAGAGCAAACTAAGCTATACTTCTCGGCCCCGATCATAACTGCTCTTCAATAATTATACATAAGAAAAGGTTGATAATTTCGACTTCGTTATCCCTCAGCAGGTTTCCCGCGGAAATCCTTTCCCGGAGTGGAAAGTTTTTGTTGATTTAGCGGTTTGAAACTTGTTTTTTCTTCTCCGGTATTAAACAGGGAATGGCCGCGGGTTCCCGGGCAGGAAGTGGTCAATTCTCCAGCAATATGGTTTAATTGCCATGTTATTGGACAGTAGCGCGTAACCTCTTACGGTTGAGCGTCTTGACATGAATGGAAGCTGTTCCGGCCCAGGAAATGCTCAAGAAGCGTACAAACAGGCCGATATTTATCCGGAACAGACTCCGAAGCAGTTTCAATCAAGGCGGCGGCAACCGTCATGGATGACACGGAAATGGGTTGCAGTACAAAGACTTATCCAACTGGAACAACTCCTGAAAATACCCGTGTTCACTTGTCATTTGGTCCCCCTTTTGGGCATCGACGTTGCAATTACTTGACGCAACATCGTTGTAGCGAAAGGTAGAGTATGATGAATCGAGTGATTAACAAAATTGTCTTTGTCTGGGCGCTGCTGCTGATATTGATGGCAGTATTCGGCAAAGTGACAGTTGCTGCTGAAAATGGCGGCCGGACGGCGGCTGATTTTCTGCAGATCGGTCTGGGAGCCAGGGCCGCTGGTATGGGGGGGGCCTTCTCGGCCACCTCTGATGACGCCGGGGCCTCCTACTGGAATCCTGCCGGATTGACTTCTGTTCCCAACAGCCAGGTGGAATTCGGTCATTTCTCATGGTATCAGGATATCAATCTTGAATATGGTATGCTGGCTTTCAAGACCAACGAGAAAACTTCGGTGGCTTTGTCCCTCACCTATCTGGGTTACGGCCAGATTGACGGGTATGATCTTGATGGTAACCCGACCGGTCAGGCCCTGGCCGCTTATGACTGGGCGGGTGGGCTTTCTGTCGCCTATCAGGTTAATCCCGCTCTCTCCGTCGGGCTTACCGGTAAGTTTATCAATCAGCGTCTGGACGATATTTCAGGTTCCGCTTTTGCCGCCGATCTGGGCGCGCGTTACCGGTTTGAAAAGTTTACACTGGCCGCTGTGTTCTCCAATATCGGGACCAGCATGGATTTTGACGGCGTCAATGAGAAATTGCCGGCCTCGTTCAGGCTGGCCGCTTCGGTTTACCCGTTCGGCCCTTCATTCGCCACCTCGTTTGAATTCGACAATCGGTTTCAGAATGGCCTGATTTTCAAGCAGGGTTTGGAATACTGCTATGACAGCCGCTATTTCATCCGTACCGGCTACAGCTATATGCCGCAGGCCGACGGGCGTGCTTTCGGTCAGGGGCTGAGTTTTGGTGTCGGCGCCATATTCAATAAGGCTCAGCTCGATTACGCGTACACGCCGAGCGATGGCTATGCTTCATCTGACTTGCACCGGGTATCGTTTAAGCTTTACTGGGGAAAATAAAACGCTGTTGCGCTCCTCCATACTCTACGAGAAAACCGGCTTACAGGCCGGTTTTCTTATGCGCTCTTGGCCGTATTAACGCAATCCGTTGCAGATATTGTGATTAAAATGTCAAATACGCACGCATTTTCCCGTTTCCCGTATATAGATTGAACGTGTCCACTATTCCCCCTTTTTTGCGATTAGTTAAGCCGTTAAACAACAGAGAGTTGCCTGACGTGATTTAGGCCAATAACTAAGGCGGAAATTTGTGCTTAATAGCGATATTGGCAATGCATTTGCTCATATAACAGTCTGGTTGGAGAGACGCCACAGAGAAACGGATATAATTGCAGGATAATAATTAGTTTTAGCAAGCGAATATACTGGATAACTACAGGTTTTCTGACAGAATGAGCGACAACCTCACACCAAAAGCAAGCCTTCGATCTGAATCAGCTGTTGCCATACCGGTATCCAATCCCGGTTATGGTTCGGCATCAGGTGTCGATGCTGTCCGTGTTCAGCATTCTGAGAGTTTGACGATGAGCTACTCGCAGCAGCTCAGCTTTTACTATGGTGAGTATTTCAAAGGCATTATGTTTGTTTTGGCGACGACCATGTTTATATTGGTCGTACCGGCCTTTCTGACGCGGCCGGCCAGGCTGAAAGCGATGGTACAGAGAGCTGCGAAAAGGACAATCGATATTGTCGGCGCCCTGCTGGGTCTGGTGCTGACCATACCTTTCTGGATTATTGTCCCGATACTGATTAAACTGGACTCACCGGGCAGTGTGTTTTACACCCAGAAACGAGTGGGCAAGAACTACCGCAAACGTGATCGACGTTACTGCCAGCGTACTGATGTAACCGATCGTCGTAAACGATCTCGTCGTCGGGCTGATTACAACGGTCGTCTGTTTACCATGTACAAATTCAGGACTATGCGTTCGGATGCCGAAGCCCATTCCGGCCCGGTATTGGCGACTAAAAATGATCCGCGCATAACGAAGCTGGGCAAGTTCATGCGTAAAACACGGATCGACGAAATACCGCAGTTTTTGAATGTTCTCATGGGTGATATGTCGCTTGTCGGTCCCCGCCCGGAACGTCCCGCCTTTGTTTCCCGTTACCAGGAGAAGTATGGTAATTATTGCAATAGACTCGATGTCAGGCCGGGTTTGACCGGACTGGCTCAGGTCGAGACCGGCTATGACCTCAATGATGAGGATGTTCGTGAAAAACTCCGTTACGACCTCAAGTATATCAATAGCTGGTCGCTCTGGCTCGATATCAAGATTCTCTGCCGCACGGTGATCGTGGTTCTGACCGGTCGCGGCGCCTGTTGAAGCCGGTAAAAATAGTAAAGATATGGGAAGGTCGTCTTTCGACGGCCTTTATTTTTGTTTCAACCTTGTTCTGAATAAATCTATCATATATAATTCCGATTAACGGATTAGGAAAACCGATCAATACAGGATAGATACATGGCGTTGAAAAGGATTTTGGCGACTATCCTCATACTGCTGACTATCACCGGGTCAGTTGTCGCCCAGAGTGCTCCGATGGGTGACCTGACAGTGATATCCAGCCCGACCGGAGCGATTGCT
>JAJRTA010000075.1 GCA_024278515.1 Candidatus Zixiibacteriota bacterium | reverse complement strand
CCGGGGCGGAAGGTTGCTTTGATCCGGACAATGACAACAACGATCCTGGGGCAGTAGCTCAGTTGGGAGAGCGCCACGTTCGCAACGTGGAGGTCGTGGGTTCGATCCCCATCTGCTCCATTTTGATTTGAGGCGGTTATTACGGCCGTCATTTTTTGGCTCTTTGACAACAAAACCAGCCCATGAACGGGTCCTTGCCGCTTTGTATCTTCATATTAGATGACGGTTCAGGCGCGCCTTCCTGTTATTACCACAGTTTTTCGTTATTCCGGCGACTTTTTGACATTTCCGCACCCGCTTATCATTTCCATGCAGGGGTATGTTGAAAAAGTTTATTTATACTGTTACGTTGGGTCCTGCGAATCCGTGCCAACGAATTTGTGTGCCCCAATGCTAACGTCCGACATGGACTCCTGCGCCGCCGAAAAAATATGGCATGGAGCGCGCAACACACAGTAACAAGTTAGATTGTGCTAGATGGGGAGTTAGCGGTGCCCTGTAACCCGGAATCCGCTATACCGGGATTGAATTCCCACCCGAGGGCTATGCGACCGATTGATTTCGACACTCAAGTGGTGTTGATGATCGGGTCCTGTACAACAGAAGCCTATGAACCCGGTCAGGACCGGAAGGTAGCAGCCGTAAGTAGATCCTTTGTGTGTTGCAGGGTCACCCGATCTGAGCTAACTGGGTGGAGTGTCTTTTGGTTAGCGGTTCGGAGGTGGGTGCACGAAATAAGGCCCCCTGACATAGTCAGGGGGCTTTGTTGTGGAAATAGTAGTCTCGCTCACCGGGATGACAAGTGATATTTCTCGATTATTGCAGATGTGTCCGGCCCAAAAAAACACGGCAGGCGATTCAGCCTGCCGCGTACGGAAACCTGGTCCCCGGCCGATGCCGGGAGACAATCTTTAACACTAAGACTTGGTCGGTGTGACGATCATTTCACCACGGGTCTTGCGTAATTTACGGTAGCTGTCGGCCGAGATTACATAGTACCAGTCGGCAAAACGTTGATTGAGCTCTTCCACCCGTTTCCGGCCGTTTTCATTGTCGCGTTCCCACTTGGCATAGGCATCCTGGGCCATGCGATTAGCCCGGTCTTCATCGGTCCAGGTGGAATCCGGTTTGTTTTCATACGACTTGTCTTTGGGGGGAGACGGTTTCTTGCCCAGAAGAGACTCGTCAAACTCGGCGGTCACAAACAGGTACCGGTTTTCCGCCGGGCCGGACTGCTCCGCTTCGTCACTTCCGGCGGTAAGAGCGTCGCCGGTGCCATAAGCAATCTCACCGAAACGCAGGATATAAACAACCCCCTCCTTGGTGGACACCTGAAGTTCACCTTCATTGGAAAGGAGCTGACCGTCACGGTTGAAAAAGTACCCTTTGCTTTGTAACGAGTAAGCATCGCTTGTGGATATATTGCCGCCCTCGGATACCCGGGTCAAAGAAGCGGATATTCCTTCCGGCTTGGGACGAACGCCGACGATTTTAAGTTCCTCGACTGCTTTGAGCAGTTCCTGCATCTTAGTCGAATCGACCACTTTTCCCTTGGGCATTCTGTCGGCTTTCCATTTGTCGCCGTCCTTGCTCAGGGTCAGTTCGTCGCGACGGTCGACACTGCGGGTGCGTTCGTTGATCCGGTAATCTTTGATTACCACCCGCTTGATCTTGTATTTTTTGACATCGAGCAGGTTGGTTTCGATCCAGTCCTCGAACCGGGTGGACAAGTCGATATCGACCCGTGCCGCGTAGACCCGGTTCTGGCCCGGCACCCGCACAAACCGCAGGCCCGGACGGTTGGGGACCTCTTTCCCGATGATGAAGTCGGCCAGGACGTTGCCGTTTGAACCTTTAAGCGTTATCCGCTGACCGCGACCTTCCAGGCTGGCCGTTTCATCCATCGGATCGATCACACCGAGCGCTTCATGGTCGGCCACGGAGCTTGTACGGAAATCGTCTTTCTTGATTCCGATCACCCCGGCGGCGGTGCGGGCCAGACGATCCTTGCCGTCGGCCGGGTAATCATGATGCGAAGGTATCGTCCATACCTTGCCGTCGAATGTCACCTTGAACGGTTTGGCCGAAGCTGTTGATTCATCGTACTCGATAACCTCAAGCGTGGTAGCTTCGTTAGGGTCGGTGAAGTCCGGGAAGAACTCTTCACCCTGATCGAGGAAGGCTTCGGATGTAATTTTATCCGGAGCCGTGATAAAAGCCAGGATCAACAGGACAACGGCGACACCTATGAAATAAGCTGTCTTTTTTGTTTCCAGCATGACTTAACTCCTCAACCTTCGGGCCGCGACCGCCCCTTCGTACTCTCGCCTGCGCCTGCGGACAAATATCATAACACCCATGGCAAAGACCGGTATCGGAGGAAGTAAAACGGCCAGGGTTTTTATTCGGGTCTGAATTCTTCTGATCGCCGCTTCCATGCGTTCTTTGGAAGCGGCCACGGTAGCTTCTTTGCGCGTCTCGATATTGCTTTTCACAACTTCGAACCGCCGGTTTTCAACTTCCTGCAGGTTCCTTGCCATGATCTGCTTGGTTTGTTCATCGAGATCGGGGCGATTCCGTACTTCGGCCACGCGCTCGTTGAGACGCTGTTGCGCTTCGGCCAGCGCCTGTTGCGCCTGAGTTTCGGCTTCACGTTCTTCCTTCAGGCGTTGTTCGATAAAGCCGCGTGTCTGCGCTTCGACCGATTCCAGCGTTCGGTGCACGATCCGTTTTTTGCGCAAAGGGATGAACGACTGATCGCCGACGAGCATATCCATGCAGTTGAGAATGAATGTCACGTTGTCGAAGTTGAGGTTCTGCAGACCGCGCTCACGGATCTGGAAGAACTGTTCACTGATAAGATCGAGGTCGGCGATCACCGTCATGTTGATTTTTTTTACTGCGGTTTCATCCCCTTCGCTGCTGGTGGATGTCCCACGAATGTTGGCCGCCAGCGTGTAAACTTCTCCGGTCTGCATACGACGCGGGTTGCGGTTCAGGGTCATTCCGAAGAAACTGCGTTGCACCAGTTGTTGAAAATTCAGGGCGCCGGAAATTCGCCCGGTGCGGATCAACGGTTCGAACTCGAAATCGGAACCGGCCGCTTTGTTCAGGCTGCCCGGGTAGAGCACCACCAGCTCCTGCAATCCCGCGCTGGCCGGGTTCAGACTGCTGAACGCGTCCATCGTCTCGTTGCCTTCGCCGATAAACACGATTTCCGGCTGGAGATTGATCAAATCCGGGTGCGGATTGTATGAATCCCAGATGATTTGCATCGGATTGAAACCGACCCCAAGCTCGGTCAGCAGTTGAGAAATATTACCTTTCGGTTCCTGCTGCTGATTCTGCTGCATGAAAGGATTGGAGCCGGCTCCGGCGGGGATAGCCGGCGACAGGTTGATATCGACAACCGGGAGAGGATCGACCAGCATCAAGGTCGGGTTCCCGGCGAGGATATACTCCTTCAGATTATCCATCTCCGGCTGGGTAAGGGCCGAGGGCAAGGCCACCAAAAGACCGTCAAGTTCCTCGGTAATCGGTTCCTTGGCCGAGACCTGGACGATCTCATACTGCTTTTTCAGTTCTTCGACGATCGACCAGGGCGACTGGGAGTTCATGGTCTGGTAATCGAACCCGCCGTACAGTTTGGCCGGAGTAGTGAGGATCCCTATCTTTTTGCGTTGGGTTCTCGCAGCTACGCGGATACTGCGGATCAATTCGTATTCGACCGGTAAACCGCGGTCGAAGAACGGTATAACCATCTCATTGACACCCGAGGTGAAAGCCACCCCGAGGAACACTTTTTCCACAGCGCCGCCGACATCCATGACATCACGGGGCATAATGCCGAATTTCTCACGGGCGTCACGAGCCTCGGCAGTGAACGGTTCGGTTTCATGTATGACCACCTGAACTTTGCCTCCCCCCAGAGCGGATATTTCTTTCAGTTTGCTGATCAGGTTGGCCCGGGTCTGTACCAGGGCGCGGGGGACTTCGGGACTGATGAACGCCTGCACCAGTACCGGGCGGTCCTCGGGCAGCTGATCGATCAACCGCTCACTTTCTTCCGACAAAGAATGCAACTGCTCGGCGGTAGCATCGATACGGAACTCGGCGCGGGCCGCTACGACATTGAAACTTATCAGAGCTACCGAAAGGGCCACCGCTCGCACCAGGTGATGCAACCAGAACTTATAGCCGCCTGCTTCAGCCGGCCAGTGGCGGCGGCCCAGCAGAACGATATTCAGATAAACCATGACAACGGCCAGTGATATGAAGTAGAGAAGACCGGACAGGCTAATCACACCACTGGCAAAGTCGGAAAAATAGTCATACACTCCAAGCGGCGAGAGCCATGCCTGGAGGGAGTCGCTGACCACATACTGGGCGGAATTGACGAATACGAACGCCGAACAGAATACCGCTCCGAGCACAAACCCGACCGTGGCATTGGTAGTGAGCATCGAGGCCAGCATACCGACCGACAAAAGCGCCGCGCCGATCAGCCAGTATCCGAAGTAGTTGGCGAACATCAGTCCGATATCAGGACTGCCCAGCCAGAACAGCACGACAATATGACTCACCGATAACAGCAAAGAGGCCGTGTAAATGCCGAGCACGGCCAGGTACTTGCCCAGAACGATTTCAAGATCGGTGGCCGGCAGGGTCAACAGCAGTTCATCGGTGCCTGCCTTGCGTTCATCGGCCCAGACACCCATTGTCAAAGCAGGAACGAACAGAACCAGAAGCAACGGGAAAAGGTTGTTGAGCTGGTTCAGATTGGCCAGATTGTCGGCGAAGAATCGCTGTTGCCAGAAAGCCGCCGCCGCGCTGAGCAAAATGAACAGGGTTACGAAAACATACCCGGTGGGGCTGGCGAAATAAGTTCTCAAATCTCGTCGGGCCAGGGTCAGGATCATCTCTTTATTGATACTCATGCCGACCCCGCTTCCTGCGCCTGCGGGCGGCCGTAATTGGTGAGTTTATAGAACGCCTCTTCCAGCGAACCGTCCTTGCACAAATCATTGTAACTGCCGTCAAACAACAGCCGTCCTTCATGTACGAACAGCACGCGACTGGCGATTGCTTCAACTTCCTGCAGGATATGTGTGGAAACGAGAATCGTCTTGGTCTGCGCCAGTTGTGAGATATTGGCCCGAAACTCGCGGATCTGGTTTGGGTCCAATCCGGCGGTCGGCTCGTCCATAATCAGTACTTCCGGATCATGAAGCAACGCCTGAGCCAGGCCGACCCGCTGACGATATCCCCGCGACAGTTTTCCAACCGGTTTTTCAAGTACCTGCCCGATTGAACAAAGATCAGTGACTTCTTCAATACGGCTTTTCAGCAGCTTTTTGTTCATTCCCCGGGCCGAACCGAAGAAGTCCAGTAGTTCAATCGGTGTCATCTCATCGTATAGCGGACCATTTTCCGGAAGATACCCCAGTTTCCGGGAGGCATCCAGCCGCTCAGAGGCGACATCGAGACCGGCTATTCTGGCCGAACCCTCGCTCGGGGCCAGAAACCCGCTCAGGATGCGCATTGTCGTGGATTTCCCCGCTCCGTTGGGACCGAGAAAAGCGACAATTTGTCCTTTCGGAATCGAAAAACTGATGTTCTCAATCGCCACAAAAGCGCCGTAGTATTTACTCAGCCCTACAGCCTCGATCATGGCAGGAGAAGATGCTTCGCTCATGATATTACCTCATGTTTATTCAGCAGTATTACCCAAATAAACCGATCTATCTTTATCCGAAATACTAATTATAAAACAGAGCCCATAATATGGCGTAACCTCTTGACTGTCAACATCCCGAAAACTACCGGAAACGGTTTCAAAATGAGAACCGCTTTAATTTAGTTTATATACAGGTTGAGATACGAAGTTCCACAATCGTGTCAAAAAAGCCCTCTCCAAGGCAGGCTGAAGGTAATAGGCCTGACCGGTCTACGGAAATAGACCGGTCGATATGTGAAAAACGGTGTGAAAAGTATTTCAGGCTTACAGCTTCTCCATCAGCGATTCAACCAGCATCACCTGCCGCAGATGGGAGTATTTCTCAACAGCATCAATAGCGGCCCGTGAGGCGAGATCCCTGCATAAGCCGGGGTTGTTCATAAGTCGGATAATCGCCTCGCTCAAACGGACGTAATCCTGCGGCGGTACCAGCAGGCCGTTTTCACCATCGCGTATAATCTGAACCGTGCCGCCCGCGGCTGTTCCGATAACCGGCAGACCGGACGCCATCGCCTCTATTGTCACCATACCGTAGGTCTCGGAATGCGAGGCCATCACGAACAGGTCCAGAGCGGAATAAACAACAGAAACATCAGCCTGGTGAGGACGGAAATGGACATACTCCCGCAACCGGTACTTTTCGACAAGATCGTCGAGGTGTTCGCGAAACCCTGCCGGATCATTGGCTGTTTTGTCGCCGACCACGGCAAGGTGCAGTTTAAGACCAGCCTGGTGTACCCGGTGACAGGCCCGGATCAGATCGGCCTGCCCTTTCTTTTCTTCGAGACGTCCCACAATACCGGCGATATACGCGTTATTCGGCAACTTAAGTGATTCGCGCGCGGCCGTGCGATCGGGACGGTTTGTGATCAGGCGATCCAGCTCGATCCCGAACGGTATCACGTGGATTTTTTCAGGATCGAGACGGGTGTAATCGGTCAGCCGCTCTTTGAACATCGGAAGCGGCGCGATCCAGGCGTCGAGATTCTTATACTCCCAGGTATGGAACGCATCCTTCTTGTGTCCGCCGACATGCATGTGTTGCTGCATTATCAGTTTGAAATACCGTTCGGACAACCGTTTGGCCAGCACCGCCAGAAACAGGTCCTTGCCGTAATTGATTATCAGTCTCCGGACGTTATCTCTTATTGCGTATCGGGCCAGCCGTCTCGCATTGATCAGATCGCCGTACTTGAAAGTCGAATGCAAATGACATGTAATTAAACCGTTTTTTTCGGCTTCCCTGAACAGCCTGGTTCCCTGCTGACCATACAGGACAACCTGCCATCCCCGGTCGTTAAGCCAGCCGCCCAGTCTCAGTACATTCATTTCCAGCCCGCCCCATGATCCGGATGAACATAACAAGCCTATGGAGTATGAGCGGGAGGGGATTGGTTCGTTCACTTATGCCTCGTGATCAGGTTCGGTGGATATCAGAACATGCTTCGGATGGGGTAGCCGAGTTTTTTGAGGATTTCTTTGGAAATCTCTTCAATAGCTCGATAAGTGACATTTATTGTCGGCCACGACTGGGAACGATACAGATCAAGACAAAACCGAAACTCCAGAGTGACCGCATCAACATCATAGTAATGGCGAAGCTGTGATTTGGCCATGTGTTCAGGGAAATGAGTACGTTCTTCCCGGATCTGGGCCAGCTTCTCCGGCTGGATCACCAGTCCCATTATTTTCGATGGTTCGACCGGTTTCAAACGTTGCAGGAGCATTTGTACGATTCCGTCGTCTTCGACTACCGGGATATTGGCCACTCGGAGGCCGTAATTGCAGGCGAGGTAAACGGAAATCGGGGTTTTGCACGAACGAGACAGACCCATCAGAACACAATCGGCCTGATCGATCCTCGTCCCCCGGCCGTCATCATGCTCGACCGTGTAGCGTATGGCATCGATTTTCTTGTAATACAGATCATCGACAATCTGAAGAATCCCCGGTTCATAATTGGGATGCACTCCGAGAAATTTTGAAACCGTATCGAGCATCGGTTTGAGTACGTTCAGATGAAGAATACCCCGTTCTTCGAGTTTTTCGCTTAAATAGTCCGATTCGCGGTCCGAGATTATCGAGAATAACACCAGGCATTCGTCACCAATATCGTCGAGTACACGATCGATATCTTCAATGGTAAGAACATGCTGATACTTGTGCACAACCGAGTATTCGACATTGGTTTTGCCGTACTGGACCAGTACGGCATCCATAAGCCGCTCGGCCGTACCGCCGGTACCATCGGAGACTATCACGATTTCTTTCAGGTCTACCAGTTCGGAGCTCCTGTGTGTTGGTCTAATAGTTACTGTTTCCGATAAACAGCATAGCCGGTCGGCTATTGAAAATCAACTGCTTTTGCACGAGGAGAGGTTGTTTGTCCATGTCTCAGGCCGCCCTGAATCTCGTTACAGCCGGTAATGAATGATAGACAGCTACGAGTATCCATGTCATATTTGGTCAGTATTCGCAGATTCTGTTGTTTTGCGGTCGGCGCACAAACATAACACCCCCGTTTACGGTTGACAGTATCATAGAGCCTGCCTAAATTGGCGGTCTCATGAATACGCCGAACAAACTTACCCTGCTTCGCATTATCATCGCGCCGATATTCATGTATTTTTTCCTGATCGAATCATTCTGGATGCGGATGACCGGGCTGATTCTTTTTGTAATCGCCGCCCTGACTGATCTGGCTGATGGTTACTATGCCCGCAAGTATGGTATTATCACCGGCTTCGGGCGGTTTATGGATCCGCTGGCCGACAAAATACTGGTGTCCAGCGCGCTGGTGTCGTTTATCGCGCTGAAATATGTCTCGCCGCTGCCGGTGATTCTGATCATAGGCCGCGAGTTCGCCATAACCGGATTGAGACTGCTGGCCGCCTATCGGG
>JAJRTA010000074.1 GCA_024278515.1 Candidatus Zixiibacteriota bacterium | reverse complement strand
TGTCGTCGGGTTGATACTTACTCCCGCGCTGATGTCGGCGTTTATCATTCTTCCGGCTTTGTTGGCGCGTATGAAATCAGACAAAACGGAACCGCTGGCGGTGGTCGATCAATCGGGGCTCAATATCGGCGCACACTTTGCTGAATCGCTGGATGAATTTCATATCGATGACAATAAGGAAGTGCCATATTACTTAGTGGAGCAAATTTTCACGGTTGATCCGGCTGATTTGTCACGATTTGAGCAGTTGTCGGACTCGCTTTCAAGGCTGGTAGCTCAGAAAGAGTTGAAATATTATATTGTGCTCAAACCTGACGCCCATCTGGCTGACAGCAACGTCTATGTCGTAACCAACTCCGATAATTTTACATCGCTGCGTCATTTCGAACGTCAGCTTTCGCGTCTGCTGGCCACCGCACGACTCGAGACAGCCGATGTTAATCTCTCCATTGACTCGCTTCTGTCACTCACTCATTCGCTTGATCTGACGGTTCGTGATACGAAAGGAGTGGCGATGCCTTTTATGGTTAAATATTTCGCCGCGCTGATTTTTGTAATGATCCTGTTCGGAACGATCCTCGGGTACGGGCAGATGGTGATGCGTTCGGTTATCGAAGAAAAAAACTCGCGCATCATGGAGGTGATGATTTCTTCGGTCAGTCCGTTTCAACTGATGTTCGGCAAAATTGCCGGGCTGGGAGCCGCTACTCTTACCCAGGTGGCTGTCTGGTTTGTCCTCGGCGCCAGTCTGTTTTTCATGCGTTCATCGTTTGACATAGACCCTTCCATCGGCCGGATATTATTCGATCCGGTCATCATCATTTTCTTTATCCTGTTTATGATTTCGGGATATATGCTGTTCTCGACCCTGTTTGCTCTTTTGGGTTCGATAGTGACTTCGGACAAGGAAGCCCAAAGCCTGGTCGCTCCCATCACCATGCTGTTGATCTTGCCGATGGTTCTCGGTATCTCGGTGGTACAGGACCCCAACTCTACTATGGCCCGGGTAATCTCGCTGATTCCGTTTACAGCTCCGACCATGATGATGATGCGGCTGGTGTTTGTGGTGCCTACACTAACAGAGTACTCACTGTTTTCGGGGATTGTCGGAGAAGCAGCCCTGGGGTTTATATTTGTAGTTCTAACGTTCGGGGTGATGGTCTGGGTGACCGGTAAAGTGTTTCGAATTGGAATACTTATGTATGGGAAACGTGCCACACTGGCCGAGGTGATCAAGTGGGTAAAATACTGAGACAGGTTGTCGATAATTTCCTTATGACCAGAATCCTGTATTGGGCCAGATTAGCTGTTTCGGTGGCCGCTGTCCTGCTGGTTTTTACCGCCAGTGGGGGATACCTGGAGCCGCTCAGCGCCGGCAGTAACCAGGTTATTTCCACCGGTTACCACTTCGACTTTGACCAGGTAAGAAAAGGTCCCTACCTGAATGCAAGAGCTGTCTTGCTGGTCAATTATGACAATGGCGAAGTGCTCTATGCCCGAAACGCCGACAAGGTCAGACCCATCGCTTCCATCAGCAAACTGGTGACGGCTATGGTCGTGCTGGATCAGGTTGAGGATTTGAACCGGATCGAGACTATTACCCGCGAAGACGCCAAACGGTCATCCCGTTCGAGATTACGTACCGGCAGCAAGCTCTCACTGCGTGATCTGCTGAAAGCCACCCTGGCCAGTTCCGACAATCGGGCGGCTCGCGCACTGGCCCGGGCCGTGGCCGGAAGCCGGGAAGAGTTCGCCAAACTTATGAATGCCAAAGTCCGAGAGCTGGGTCTTGTCAATACCGTTTTTTATGAGCCGACCGGTCTTGACTCCCGCAATGTCTCGACCGCCCACGAAGTCGCGAAGATTCTCCATTATGCCTGCAAATATGATTTGATCGCGGAGATTACTTCGGCCAAACAACATTCCGTGCAGTTTGCCAATCTTAAGTACCGGACCGGAAAACTGCCCAACACCAACCGACTGCTGTGGTCCCGGTACCGGGTTGAAGCCGGCAAGACCGGCTACATCAGGGCGGCCGATTACTGCCTGACCTCGATTGTGCGCAACAAGAAGGGACAGCGATTGACCCTGGTCGTCCTGGGCGTACCGGGTGACCGACTCCGCTTCAAAGAGGCCGAACGCCTGCTGCGCTGGGGCTTCAGGCAAATCCAATAATCAATTGCAATCTCTATCTGTTCGTTTATCTTGTGACCTCCATGAAGGTGTTGGACTTCATTGTTCTTGTTGTTAAAGGCTGATATTATCAGCAAAGAAGTACCGACGTCCTGAAAAAAGCGAATTGTGATTGCCTGTATTCGGATTCTCATTCGTTATTATCTGGAAAAGGAAGGTTTTGAGCTTGTTTATTAAGATACTTTGGATAGAAATAAATGCCTGAACGAATACTTGTGACCGGCTCGTCCGGCACAATCGGTACCGCCCTGGTGCAGGCGCTTGACGCGTCCGGTTACACGGTGATACCTGTCGATATCCGCCCGTCTGTCTGGGACCGAAAGATAAATCAGAGCACGATAAGATGCGACCTTCGGAAACCGCTGACCGGTCTCAAGCTGAAGTATTGCCCCGACCTGATCATCCATCTGGCGGCAAATGCCCGTGTCCACGACTCAGTGGTCAACCCCAGACTGGCCCTCGATAACTATCTGATGACGTATTACCTTCTTGAGTTCGCACGGGCAAAGGGAATCCCTCGATTTTTGTTTACATCATCGCGCGAAGTCTATGGCGAACCGGGGAATAAAGCACGTTTCAGAGAAAAAGATACCCACGTTTCCAGACTGAAATCACCATACTCGGCGACCAAGTTCGGCATTGAGGCGTTGATTCATTCATACCGAGACTGTTATGGCATACAACCGGTTATCACAAGGCTATCCAATGTTTACGGGATGTATGATGTATCGGAACGTGTCATACCACTGTTTATGTACTATGCGCTCAGGGAACGTGAGCTGTGTGTGTTCGGAAAAGAGAAGAAGTTTGATTTTACTTTCATTGATGATTGTGTCGATGGTTTACTGCGTATAGTCAAACGGTTCGATCGGATTTCCGGCAACACTCTGAACCTTGCTACGGGGAGGGGAGAGAGGTTGCTCGACCTGGCTACGATGATTCGTGATCTGATCGGGTCTGGTTCCCGGATCAGCGTCAGTACAAAACGAACAGGAGAGATTTCATCGTTTATCGGTAATATATCTCTGGCCAAAAAGCTACTTGGCTATCATCCGAAAATAACCCTGAGAAAGGGGCTGGAGATCACCGCGGACTGGTATGTCGAAGCGATGAAGGAACGACGTATTTACGAGACTCAGCGCCGCAACCTCGCCCGCCGAGGCTGGGCGTGAAACAGAAGACTTCAAGCATCACTTTATGTTGTAGGTTGTATCATCACTATGCCCAGAGGTTGTATTTTAGGATACACCATATCGCATGAACACCGTCACGCCAGCCGATTTTTTTCCCCTCTTCATATGTTCGACCGTAAT
>JAJRTA010000073.1 GCA_024278515.1 Candidatus Zixiibacteriota bacterium | reverse complement strand
TGGGGAACTTCCTGAGATTATTACATATATCCGCAACAGTCGTCATCCATGACACCAGTGTGGAATCACTAACGTCCTCTTGTTCGGCGCGCCGCAGACAGGCAACCCCGAGCGTGAACGCAGAGTCAGGGTTCCCCGCGGAGGAGAGCGATTCAACCTCAGGCCAGATAGTTTGAGCCCGGCCGAACGCTCGCGCACCTGACGGCGCCAACCCGACAACGAGCACAAGAACAATGGCGACAGACAGGATTTGAGCAACTATATCAGGCCACGAGTACAGGCATGACTTCGATACTTCTGACATACAATAACGCTCCGATGACGGATAAAGCGATTCCCTCCCTCGATCGATTGCGTCTCTCTTCGATTACCCGTTGTAATAAAATACTTCGAACCGGGCTGTTTGTACAGAGGAAAGTGCGATTGATCAATCCTTCAGAACCGGAGCGGGTATTCGAAAAGCAGACGAAAAATGAAAACAGAAAAGGTAAAGTTACTTGACCAGACCACGGTTTGACTGTTCGATAAAATCAAGAACGATCCGAACTTCCGATGTTATCTCCAGATCGGACTTTATCCGTTCAACCGCCTGTGAAGTATTAAGACCGCTGTTGAATAACAGTCTGAAAACCGACTGGAGCACTTTCAGCGATTCCTTTGAAAAACCGCGCCGTTTCAATCCGACCGCGTTCAGCCCCATGATTTTCAAAGGATAGCCACCGGCCAAAGCATACGGGCAGATATCCTGCTGTACCCGGAAACCGCCGCCGATCATGGCGTGCGCGCCGATCTTGACAAACTGATGCACCGGCAGGACTCCGCCGAGGATCGCGTTGTCTCCGATCTCGATATGACCGGCCAGATTGACCGAGTTGGCCAGGATGACATTGTTACCTATCAGGCAGTCGTGCGCGACATGGGAATAGGCCATCAATAAGCATCCGGAGCCTATCGTAGTCTCACCACGGTCGTTGGTGCCGCGGTTGATGGTCGCATACTCGCGAACCACTGTGCGGTCTCCGATCACAGTCGTCGACTCTTCCCCCTCGAATTTCAAATCCTGTGGTATGGTCGAGATAACAGCGCCATGCGAGATCGTGACATTTTTACCGAGACGGGCGCCATAAGCGATCAACGCCGACGATGCAATCCTGCTTCCGGAGTCGATTCGAACATTGTCTTCTATAACAGTATAGGGACCGACGGTGACATCGTTGGCCAGTTCTGCCCTGGGTGAGACTATCGCTGTCGAATGAATATCTGTCATCGGTCCATCACCATCGCCATAAAGTCGGCGCTGGCGACCACGTTATCACCAACAAACGCTTTACCGGACATCTTGCAGGTCATGCGCCGGAAACTTTTCATCTCGAGTTCAAACCTGAGCTGGTCTCCGGGCAGGACCGGTTTTCGGAATCTGGCGTTGTCGATACCCATAAAATAGACTACCCTGGTCTCCGGGTTTTCTATCTCGTGGAGCAACAGCACACCGCCGGCCTGCGCGAGCGCTTCAAGAATCAGCACCCCCGGCATTATCGGATGACCGGGGAAATGACCCTGAAAAAACGGCTCATTTATCGTGACATTCTTCATCGCCACAACACTTTTACCCGGTTCGAGATCGATGATGCGATCAATCAACAAAAACGGGTAGCGGTGCGGCATAATCTTGAGAATCGAATTGATATCGAAAAAGACCTCGCCACCGCCGGAGTAGCGCCCGGCCAGTTTCTTCTTCTTGTAAAGCTCGCGCATCTTGCGAGCCAGAGCCACATTGGCCTTGTGTCCCGACCGGGCCGCCATCACGTGCCCCTTGAACGGTACCCCGATAAGGGCCAGGTCACCAAGCAGATCGAGTGCCTTATGCCTGACCGGCTCATTCGGGAATCTGAGGGGGACATCGTTGATGATACCTGTCTTACCGACGAACGCTTTGTCTTTCAGGTCAAGCGCTTTGCGAATGCGGTCGACCTCATCCTGACCCCGATCGCTGTCGTATATCACTATCGCATTGTGCAGACCGCCCCCTTTGATCAGTCCGGCTTCTTTCAGTTGCTCAACTTCCGAGAGGAAACAAAACGTCCTGGCCGGCGCGAATTCATCGGCGAACTCTTTGGCCAGATCGACCAATGTCGTGTACTGGGTGCCGAGGGCCGGGTTCTTGTAGTCGATCATGAAAGTGATCCGCATGTCATCGGATGGCGTGACCACTACGTCAACCCCCCGCTCCGGTTCCGAATAAGCCATCGGCGTGTCTATCTCAAGGTAAACCTTGTCGGCGTCCTGTTCTTCGATTCCGGCCTCAAGCAGTTTCTCCACATAAGGGCGGGCCGAACCATCCATCACCGGAGGTTCGTTGTTGTCCAGATCAACATAGAGGTTGTCGATCTGCAAACCGGCAATCGCGGCCAGAACATGCTCGACCGTGTGGACTTTAGCTTCACCGGACTGCAGAGTAGTTCCCCGTGAGATATCGACAACATGATCGATATCGGCCTGAACCCAGGGCTTGTCCGGCAGATCGGTACGCACAAAGCGGATCCCGGTATCCGGCGGGGCCGGACGAAAAGTCATGGTGCATTCGTTGCCGGTATGCAGTCCGGCGCCGGTGATCTTAGACGGTCGTTTGGTCGTTCGCTGTTTTACATACATATTCGACAGTTCCAGTGTTAAATCGGCTGGAGTATACGAATATGACAAGCCTCCCTCAAGGATTTTTTGGCCCCCTGCCATAATGCAAAAAGCGGCTAAATCTCCTTGAGCGATTTTACCTGCCGGAGCTTGCGAAAAAGCGAAATATACTCCCTGACCATAATCTCCTCAGCCGCTGAAAGGCCCTCCATCATCGGGATCCCGATCCGAAGAACGGCGCGGACCATATCGGAGGTAGTGCGATCATATTTCTTCGCCAGCGTCTTAAGCTGCTCTTTAAGTTCATAGGACACAAAAACATTCAGACAATGATCCCCCCTGACTCGCCTGGTTTCACTGTTTTTTCCCGACATACTCTTTTCTCCTTTTGGTTTTTAATGGTGTATTCCTCGAAAGGGTACATTTTTTTCTTAATGATACTTTTCATGCCCTATAAGCATTTGCGGAGATTTGATAACAAGGCTGTACCTGCTGCGAAACAGTTTCAGAATCGGCCGCCAGGTTTGTCTGTGATCACGGTTACGGATTATCTCGTTAAGCTGATCGACATAAGGAGACCGGCAGACCGGGCAGTCTGCAAACGGCTCCGATTCAATACCGAACAGTTCTTCAACCAATGGGGCCAGTTGTTTCCTGAGTTTTTTAAGACATCGCTCATGGAACGCCTCCAGTTTATGAACGGCGCGACCGGTTTGATCGGCGATGCGGCGGTAACTCTCCCCCATGTAATGATATCGCACGATAAACTCACGCTCGTCATCATTCAACAAATCCAGCGCTTCGGAGACGGCCGCTTTGATTTGCTCCTGTCTTTTATCAGGCTGATCCGGCCTTTCTGTCTCCATAACTTCTCCCTGATGGTTCGGATTAAACCCCAGTTCCACTATCCAGTTTTGATATATCAGCCGATTGCCCTTCATGGTGGTCCTTTCCTTTTCAGATGAAAGTCGTATTCGTCCTGCGAAAAATGCGACCGTTTGAAAATTACGCCATACCGAGCAGGTCACATCACTTAAGTTCACGTTTCACGATGTGACATCACGGGGGTCACTTTTTTACTTCGAGGACAGCTCCCTGCTGTTTTTTTGAGTCGCGTTTTCGAGTAAGTATGATTACCATCCCAATATGAATGGGCAGCAAAAGAAGCAGACCGTGAGGTAGTTCTGGACAGTTTCGATTACCAGAGATTCCCCGTCTACGAAGCCGAGCCGAAACCGGCCGGTCCGTTCGAGAAGTTTCTCGAACAGTCCGGCAACATGCAGTTCCGGCGGTCCAAAGCGACCTGGATCGCTTTGTTCATGCTGCTGATTGTTTATCCCGCCTTCGCAATAATATTCGCCGGAGATCCGGACGACCTCAAGTTGCTTAAAGATAACACGCTTCTGATGTTTACTCTGGTGACGACAATAATGATGCAGTGGATGATGTTCCTTATGCTCTATGTCGCCAGTTACCGTGAGCAGACATTTCTTCGCGGCCTGGGTATCACGAAGTTCCGGGCGGTATATATTGCCTGGGCGGTGGCGTTTCTGATGGTTGCCAACCTGATCCTGACCGGGTTGGCCTGGGTCCTTGCCGAGGCCGGCTGGCCGATGCCGGGCGAGATTGCTTTTCTGATTCCGGAGGATTTCATCGGACGGATTGTCTGGGTGCTGGTTTCGATCACGGCCGGATTCTGCGAGGAAATCGCTTTCCGCGGTTATCTCATGACCAGACTTCGCATTCTCGGCAAAACCAAAACCTGGGTGATGCCGGTCGTGGTGTCATCACTGACTTTTGGCATCCTGCATTCTTACCAGAGCCTGCCGGGTGTAATCATTCTATCGGTTTACGGCGCGATGTTCGCTTTGCTTTACATACGCACCGGCAGTTTGTGGCCGTGTATTATCGCTCATTTCTTCCAGGACTTCACCGCGCTGTTCATCCCGCAGTGATGAACACAGCTTAACAGTGATCGCCGAGTTCCGTCATTTTCGGAGGTGAGCAAAGCCCGGACAGGATCGAGCTGTCATTTAATGTACAGCCCGATGCTTTGTTGTGGTGAGACAGAATATGGGACGGGGAACATGCTGCACCCGGCATGGACCGGCAACTTCTTAATCAACAATATGTTAACATGCGCGATAAATCAAAAAGCCCTTGACTTGTCCCAATGAAATGGGGTAATTGTTTAATGAAGTATTGTGTCGTAGTCGATATACGTGCGTTTTTGTATGAAAATATCACGTAGATGTGATTTAACGATCAGCAGCCGGGAAACCCGGTTGTAAATAAAACGTAGAGAGTAGTGTCAGCTCTATAAAGCGGAGGCCAGATAAATATGAAACTAACCGATCGTGAGCAGAACGGAGTAATGATCCTTGAGCCGCGAGGCAAAATCATGGGCGGTCCGGATGCAACGCTGCTGCACGACAAACTCTATGACTGTATTCAGAAGGGTAAAACCAAAGTCGTTATCGACCTTTCGCGCATCGAGTGGATGAACTCGACCGGCCTTGGTATCCTGATTCAGAGCTACTCGACTTTACGCAACAGCGACGGTCAACTCAAACTGGCCAGAGTGACCGAGAAAATCCAGTCGCTCCTGACCATAACCAAACTGGAACCGGTGTTCGATGCTTACGATTCGGTTGAGGATGCCATTGCATCGTTCGAATAACGGCCGGAACGCCGACTGAAAAAGTTATTCATGTCAACGGGCAGGTGCAAAGGCAGCCTGCCTGTTTTTTTGGGAGACTACCGCCTATGATTAAACCTGTCATCAAAGGCAATAGTATTGCCATTCCTTCCGATCAGGAGTTTCTTGCGGATGTAGATGTCTTTGTTGAAGGTATGCTTCGAGGATACGGCGTCGATGAATCGACCGTAGCCGACATTGCGATATCAGTTTCAGAGCTTGTCAATAACGCAATTCTGCATGGTAACAAGTCCGCCGTTGACAAGGTGGTGACGGTAACCGTGGCTAAAGAGAACTCGACAGTAGCCATCTCGGTGTCCGACCAGGGGACAGGTTTCGACCCGACGCAGGTCGACAACCCGATCGATGATGAAAACCTGTTGAAAGAGGTTGGCCGCGGAATCTTTATCGTCAAATCTCTCATGGACGACATCGACATACAGACAACCGACCGGGGGACAACTATTCGCATCACAAAATCATTTTAAGGAGGCCCGATCAAGACGACCGAGAATGAACCATGAGCGCGGAGTTGCTAAGAACACTTTGCTACTTTCTCACCGGCGGCTTTCTGATCTTTCTGGCCATCACGATAACCCGTGACAATTTCAGAAGCCGACTCAACCGTATCACCGGCGGTATGCTGTTTTTTGCCGGTCTGGGACCCATGTTCATGGCCCTCGGTTCGGTAATGACAGCCTCCTCTGTTGAACCGGGAATGTTCGAGAACTCGGTTATTTTCCGCCTGCGCCATATCTGGGAGTTTTTCTTCCCGTTGTTATTGATGTTCTCGTGGCAATTTCCAGCAGACCGCACCGACAGAATCGGCCATCGCTATCTCAAGACGGCTATCTTCTTCCCGGTCGTCATGCATATAGTCATTGTTCTGTTTTTTGATCAACTGTCTTCGGCTCTCGACCTGTTTCGTGTCGGCTCCGGCGCCGAGGGGCTTTCCGGCATAGTCATGCAGCCTTTGTCGAAGCTGTTTTCATGGCCGAAACTGTTGCTGAACGTACTGCGTGGGTATGAGCGAACGATTTTCGCGGTAGTCAACCTGACCTTTGTGGGTGCCGCGACCTACTTCCTCGAAACCGGCAAAAAACAGGTTACAAATCCCAAGATACTCACCCAGACCAAATGGGTCCTGGCCGGTACGAGGGTCGGCCTGGGTCTGTTCGTGCTGGCTGAGCTGGGTCATCTTTTCGCTCCCCGGACATTCAACGACACGGTTATCACATCGCTGATCGTGGCGGCCCTGTTGAGCGCTTCCGCCCTGCTGATTTTTGCGACTATCAGGCATCAGTTCCTTGACGTGCAGATGGTTTTCCGCCAGTCGTTTGTCAATACCATTACATCGGCCCTGCTGGTCGGGATATACATTATCACGGTGGTTCAGGGCCGCAATATGCTGGCCTCGATGTTCGGTGTGGGAGCGGATGTAATCAGCTATGGGTTTATAATTCTGCTGTTGCTCTTTTTCCAGCCGATCAACAACTGGATCGATGATTTCATCCGTTCGATGTTTATGCGGACACGTACCGATCACCGTAATGTGATCGAACGTTTCTCCCGTCAGGTCATCTCGGTATTCGATCCGCGCCGCCTGCGTCAGATCATCGAAGAAACGTTGAAAACGACACTGTTGGTCAACCGTGTTTATTTTGTTCTGTACGACGATGAGATATCCGAATATGCTGTGTTGCCGAGTGATGATTTCGACCAGCGGATCGTGATCGACCGTCAGGACCTCATGCTCAGGGGGATAAATCTGCTGGATGCTCCCACCTACTATCACAGCCTGTCCGACTACGCGATTGATTCGGATCTGGCGACGCTTCTTGAAGCACGAGGCGTTCGCATGGTTCTGCCGATGAAAGACGCCGATCATCTGCTCGGCTTCGTGGCTCTTACCGAAAAGGCGGCCGGGTATCGCTACTCCTCAGAAGATTTCAATCTGCTGGGCGTCCTGTCCAACCAGATGGTTTCAGCGCTTACCAACGCACGCCTTTATACCGAATCTCTTGAGCGCACCCGACTTCAGGAAGAGATCAACATGGCCCGCCAGATTCAGGTAGACCTGCTTCCAAAGGAACCTCCGCAACTCGGATGTTCACAGATATGCGCTCATTCCACACCTTCACGCACGGTGGGTGGAGACTTTTACGATTTCATCAGGATCGATGAAAACAGGATCGGCATTGTGATTGCTGACGCTTCGGGCAAGGGAATGCCGGCCGCTTTGATGATCGCGCAAACACAGGCGATGATACGAACCGAAATAAACAACGGCACGCCTATCGACAAAATGTTGCAGAACATCAACCAGCAGATGGCGCTTTCGTCCTCATCGGAGAAATATGTGACTCTTTTCTACGGTGAGTTGAACACAGTCGATGGTAGTTTCCGTTATGCCAACGCCGGGCACAACTGGCCCATTCTGGTTCGAAAAGAAGGAGACGTGGAACTTCTCAAAACCGGCGGCGTAGTGATAGGAGCGCTCCCTTCGATGGAATACCAGTCGGACACGGTGAAGCTCAACTCCGATGATCTTCTGGTGTTGTTCACCGACGGACTTTCCGAAGCCATGAACGAGCAGGAAGTGGAGTACGGAGAAGAAAGACTCAGGCAAATAGTAACCAAGCATCGCCACAAAGACGCGCACACGGTTTTGAAAACAGTACTGGATGACATTCGCAAATACGACCCTACCTCTCCCCCGCGTGATGATACCACTATTGTTACTTTGAAAATGACCAATAATATCGGACGGATTGATGAACAGCAAACATGATGACTTCGATGCCGACAAGCTGATGGAGCTGAAAAACCACCACTGCGGTTATCGTTACTGCCCCTTGTGCGGAAACAAACTTGTAGTAGAGCACATCGAACATCGAGAGCGTATGGTATGCTCCGATAATTCCTGTGGCTATATTTTCTATCAAAACCCGATCCCGGCTGCCGGTGTGATTGTCGTTGAGGATAACCGGGTCCTCCTGGTCAAACGGGCGCATCCTCCTCGTATCGGATGGTGGTGTATTCCCGCAGGCTTTATGGAGTGGGAGGAACACCCGCGCAGTACGGCGGTCCGTGAACTGAAGGAGGAGACCGGGCTGGATATCGAGCTGACCGCTATGTTCGATGTTTACCACGGCAACGATGATCCACGCACCAACGCCGTGCTGGTTCTCTACCTCGGCAATGTTGTCGGGGGCAAGCTGAAGGCGGCTGATGACGCCCTTGAAGTGCGCTACTTTCCGCTCGATGATCTGCCGGACAAAATCGCCTTCGAAGCCCACCGGCAGGCGTTAAATGACTACGTGGAACGTCATAGTGAGTGATGGATATGAGCTCCGGTTTCGGCAAAAGACTGTTTCGGCATCAGGACTTAATGAACGGTTGTATCGGTACGGGCGTCATATCATCAAAGCTACACTGGCCGCGCGCGGTGGAAATATATCCGAAGCAGCCAGGATACTCCATGTTGACCGAACCAATCTTTCCAGGAAGATTAAAGATATGAAACTGATGACTCGTTGGCACGTAATTTGTTCTATAAATCTGAAAAACGGAGGACATAATGAATAAACAAATAATTGGAATAATTGCGTTGATCACATTCGCAACGCTGATACCGGCTATTACTTCAGTCGCCCTGGAAACGGACTACCAGGGATACAAACGTACCAGCAGTTACACTAAGCTGTTTCGCATCGTCTATCATGAAAAGGATATCTCGATACAGATCGATGGACCGGACGGAACAGTGACACAACGATTTCCACGCAGTGACCTGAAGTTTTCAAAGGGTACTGTCTCGATCAACGGTGCGACCTTGTTCGATCGTAAAGGTCTCGTACTGGAGGGTATCCGCCGGAACTACGATGAGATTGTAGATGCAACGATTCAGGATGATGGAGACTTCTTCTCGATCACCTTCCTGGGTTCCACCAGTTCCACCCGAAGAATTGAACGAATCAGGCAGGGCAATCGCATCAGTTTTGATCAGACGCTGGTGGTAGAGGAAGATGAGTTCGTCCGCGGCCTGCTTCTGAGTGTTGTCGGGAATATCGAGATCTACGGTGAAGTCAACAAGGATGTAATCGGGCTTTTCGGTGATGTCTATATCGGTCCGGCCGGGGTCGCCCGTGGTGATGTTACCAGCCTGACCGGAGAGGTCGATGTCGCACGTGACGCCGCAGTATATGGTGAGATATACACCCACAACAAGAAACGGGTAAAAGAGCGGCACCGCTTCCGCCGTCGCGTCGATCGTTTTGACCTGACCGGCAGACTGCGTTACAACCGTGTCGACGGCCTTCTGCTTGGACTCGGAGGGAAGTTTGAAGACCCGGACTCGCTTCTCCCGTCTGTCTGGGTTGAGGGAGCCTACGCTTTCGCTTCGGAAAGATGGCGGTACGCCTTCGGGATCGAACAAACCCTCATGCGCAATCCCGGTCTGGCCGTCGGCGGTGAGTTCTATCGCAGGCTTGTCTCCGAGGATGACCGGATAATAGGCGACCGCGAAAACACTGCTTTTGCCCTTCTTGTCGGCGAAGACTATAAAGACTATTATGAAGCTGAAGGCGGCTGGATGTACACCAGGTTTCGTCCCGTCGATAATCTGAAACTGCAACTCGGCTTTGTCTATGAAGAGACCTCTTTTCTTCCGGCTCATCACAACCTCTGGCATCTTTTCGGTTCCAAAAAGTTTGATGACAACTACGCCACCGTCGATGACAGCCTGCGTGACCTGCTTTCAAGCGAACTTGATTCGACAAAAAACGGCTTCCTGATTTTCGAATCCGAGTATGATACCGGCGATCCGGAAGAACGGTTTGAACACTCGGCGGTGAAACTTTCCGCTTCGCTCGAATATGCTCATCCTGACTTTTCCTCCAGTTTCAGTTACCGCCGCTACCTGCTCACCGCAACGCGATTTCAGAAAGTACACCGTCGCTCGATGCTCATATTCAGCGGCACTTTCGGTGGTTCCGACGGTTACCTGCCGCTCTACAAACGATTCTTCCTCGGAGGACTGGGCACGCTCCGGGGCTATCGACACAAGGAGTACATGGGCTCACGGTTCTGGATGGTCAACACCGAGTATCGCACCAGGTTCCCCGGCAGCGAAATTTCGGCCTCTTTGATTTATGATGTGGGGCAAATCAGTAATTCAACTTTCGATAGTGATGTCGATATCAAACACTCGCTCGGTTTCGCCATTACCCTGGGCGACGATTTCCGGATAAGTCTCGCCAAAAGGCTCGATCGCTCCGATGATAACGCGCCCCGTCTCTATGTTCGACTGTCGTCTCTGTATTAGGAGGTTCTGTTCGTCACAGGTTCGTTATGACTATGAGCCCCCCACGCCGCCGTTGGTTTCCGATCCTGCTCCTGATGGTATGGGTCGGTTCGGCGGCGGCCGCAACCGACGAGCCTGATTTCGGTGTTCTGGACGATGAACCTTACCTTGCCGCCTGGCTTGACCTGGCCCCGCATATTACACAATCACAGGTCGAAAAAATACGTGACAAGATCGATCCGGCCCTTGACTTCAGTCTTACTCTGACCTGCCCCGGAAAGTTCTTCAGAGCTTGGACAACGGCAGAAAAACAAGGTTTTATCCGATAAGTTACCGGATTCTCAGCGAGGCATATCTGCTTGAGTCTATGGGTGCTGATATTGATTATGGAGGACGATTCGTCAGTCCTGGCTGGTTGCACCGATACCTGGCTGATTCTATAATAATTGACCTGGTCGGGTATACGGCTCCGGACAGTCTTCAGTGCTACCGCCTGAAATCTGGCATCGCTCGTATCTCTCTGTCCGGCATTAACTTAGAGCGCCCCTCGGACCCAGGCAGCAGAGGAGAATCGGCCCTTAAATATCTGTTCAGACAGTTTCTGAGACTGACCGGTTTCGGCCGCAGGGAGCATTCCGCTGAGACCTACTCTTTTTCTCCGGCGGAAGTGCGCCGG
>JAJRTA010000004.1 GCA_024278515.1 Candidatus Zixiibacteriota bacterium | reverse complement strand
ATCGTGCCCCAGCAGGTACTCCCCCCGGTTCTGAGTGGAACGGGCTTCAACAACCGCTCCGTTGCCGAAAGTCATCCGGGGATAAGGCGTGCGCACCAGTGAGGCCGTTAACGCTTCGAGCCAGGGAAGACTGCGCACGATCCGCACGACCTGATCGAATATGATATTGGCCTGATCCTGCGTGATCGACGCGGTCAGGATATGATACCGGCCGCACCTGTCGAATTCGAGTTTACGCGGACGATAGATAGTCCGATGCAGAATCTTGACCGCCGATACAAACGACTTACCCCACCGGTTACCGGTGACCAGGATATTCTCCGGCTGGTTCGAGTTCTCCAGCCATTTCTTCTGGCCGTCATGCAGTCTTATTCCGAGCGCTTCGGAAGCAAAGTAGGCCGGATCGTTATGACCCCGCCGCCAGTCGATAAGATCGGTAAGAGTTGCTATAGTAATTCACCGACTTTGGAACGAGCTTCATCCTTATCAATCAAACCGGCATCGTACGCTTTCAGGATACTGTCCAGCTCGGCTGTCCTGATCGATGCTAGTTCTCCGGCTTGATAAGCAAAGCTGTTGTCGAATACAAACCGGCAGCGCGTGTTCAGACCGGCCAGAGCCAGGTCGATATTGCCGATCCATTCCAGCAGTTGCGACGCCTCGGCCTGCACCGAACGCACCTGACGCATCACGACATCGAACTTGAAAGCCGACCAGGTCGTGGTATCGCCATAGGAGTAACCCAGAAGGAACGGAGCCAGATGGGTCCCGGCGCATATTTCTTCGACCATGGCCCGGTGCTGGAAAAACCACTGGTTGTTGCCGGCTCGACCGCCCGGTTGCGGTCCGATGTATTCGATGGATACATTGTCCCAGGTCACCGGGTTGTCGGCGATCTCGCAGGAACGAATCATCGACACGGTTGCATCGAAGTAGCTGTTGATCCGGTCGGTATAGGCGCTGTCGGACTCGCCCGACATCCGCTCAGGCGGTGTGACCCTGACATGCAACCGATGAAACCCGGCGTTGTGACTGGATCGCCGCATATCATCGATCAATTGCTGTTCAATGTACGAGACAAACGGTATGGCGTGGAGTATCGAGTGTCCCAACGGTCTGGCGTGGGACGGATCAAGCGCCAGATACCTGAAGTCGGGACGTGACAAGTCTGACTGTCCGGCCTCAGTTTCCATGACAACACGGCGACGGTTTCCGCTGTCATCTATTCCGAGGTTGATCGAGTCGACAGGAATAAATCGGTTTACTCCGGAACCGTCGCGATGAACCGTTATGAGGCCGCCGAAGATGCCATCCCGGAACAGGCCGCGGAACATATCCACCAGAAACGCGGACACAGCCGTATCCTGACCGTTGGGATCGACCGAGATGCGTCGTGACAATCCGTCCAGACGTGCCTCGGCCTGTTTCCTTAGTCTTTCGTCACTTTCGTCACTGATTACGAACTCACCCGGGGCGGCGGCCAGACGGCTCCAGGTCCAGATACAGGAGTTCACCACCGGGATGTTGTCACAGAGGAACCGGTACAGCATGGTTCGATAACGTCCCGACTCGATTTCCGATGGTGACACTTTCAACATGGCCGAAATACGATCGACGGTCTGAAAACTGTTCCTCGATTGCAGTCTGGTTCCGGCGGCCATCCTTATAGCCTGATCCGGCACACAGCCGGTTGACGATTTCCTCTTTCTGAAAAGTTTCATATCCGCTCCTTTTTTCAATGTATTGATGCCCCGGATTACCATGAATCCCGTACCGATTTTGCACCCCTGCAAGAATGCGGTTTTTGCGCTCATAATTAGCGGCCTGACGAATTGGCAAAAATAAACAGCTATTAATACGCCAATTAAATAGTGAGAGCTTTTTCGACACACCCCGTCCAATACAAACCTTAAGGAAGGCCGAACATTCCGAAACGTGGGAAACCGATCGAACTTCAGTATTATCGCCGCAAACGACATCAGGCTATGTGTTCAAGCAGGATCCCGAGTTTATAGTCCTGACTCTGCGGTTGCCCATAACGGGTAAACCCCGAACGGTTAGCGGTTCCGGTTTTTCGTTCCGGACCCCGATCGAGCAGCGGTTGTATTATTCGCTGATGTTTCAGAAATCATACGTGAGGAGCCGTCACCAGTATCAAATTGAGATGGTTGAAGAACCTGGGTGGTTGGCCGGGAAGATCGGCGCCGAGCGAATTATTGAACATGATTACCCCGGCAGCCGCTACCGGCTGGCCGTTTTCCGCAACCGGGGGACGCTGACAGTTGAAAAGCCCGAATTGATCCCATGACATGACATTGTCAGCGGCCCACATATTTTCACAGAGATCCGGGCAGAAAAAATGACCCCAACGGGAGTCGAACCCGTGTTTGCGCCGTGAAAGGGCGCCGTCCTAGGCCACTGGACGATGGGGTCAGTTCAAACAGACTCTTATCGGCGGCGTAGTATACGGAATTTGCGGAATCTGTCAAGAAATATCAGCATCGGACCGGGTACAGGTCATTCTTTACTACTGCTGAGCATCAATTCCCCCGTTTGACAATCAGTAAAAACTATTTCGTGGTATCTTCCGCGTAAGTTGTCGCCCAGATCTCGCGGGCGCGGTTTCTGACAAAAGCATAGCTCAGGCTGTTGACCTGATTGAAATTGACAACCCGCAGGCACATCTCTTTGGCCCGTTCATGGTCGTTGAGCCCCTGGTAGGCCAGCATCATCCGGAAATGAGTGTACGGATCCTGCCGGTCAGCCTGAGTGAGTTCCTCGATGGCGCGGCCGTATTTCTTTTCTTCAAGGGCGATCATTGCCGCCAGCTGATGAGCGGCCGTGATCAGCTTCTTATTGCCTGCCTGCTCGGCTTCTATCCGGTAGGCGCGGGCCTGCGCTTTGGCGGTGGCCAGATCCTTTTTCAAAAGAGCTACACGGGCCGACTGGTAAAGGAACGCACGTTCGGCGTTGTCCTTGACCGGTTTTGAAAATTCGGAGTTCTCGATCAGCTTGAGCGCTTTCTTGAACACTTTGCGCGCTTTGTCCGGCTCACCCGCTTCACAAAAGACTGTCCCCATCAGACCGAGATCGGCGGCCATAGCTCCTACATCCCACGTCTCTTCAGCCAGTTGGTACTGTTTCCGGAAGGCGGCGACAGCTTCTTCCCAGCGTTGTTCGAAAGCATAGGTATAACCTGTCACGCCGTATCCCTGGCGTTGGGTTGTATAGTCGTCGGAACCTTCTATCAGATAAGTGCGGATTCGCTCGCGTGCTTTTTCGTATTCATCCTTGAAACAGAGATTGGTGGCAATCCCGACGTGCGAGAAACTGAACAGCGAATCCTGGGCCAGGGCCTTCTCATACATCTCAATGGACTGATCATACCTGCCCATTTTCATAAGAAGTTCCGCATACGAGTCATACGGATTGGGGTCATCGGGGATTTTCTCGATATACTTTTTGAAGGCTTCCTCGGCGGCTTCATACTCACCCAGAGCACGATAGGAGTAACCGATCTGGTTGTAAGGTGATGACAGAGACGAGTCGAGGACCATTACCCGAGCGTAGAAACGAATCGCCTGTTCATAGTCCTGGTTCATAAAGTAGTAGTTGCCCAGCGGCAACAGAGCATGAGGATCGTTCGGATACATTTCCACCAGTTGCAACAGGTATTCCTGCGATTTCCGCTGGTTGTTGTTACTACCCGCCTCCATCGCCAGAATAAGCAGACGCTCCCCTTCGGATACTTTTTCGATCAGACCTACAGCCTTGTTGAGATGCTTGAAAAAACCTTTGTTGGAACCAACAACAGTCGCGTATTCAAGATGGGCCATGGCGAAGTTCCGGTCGAGTTCGAGCGCCTTCTCGAAATACTGACGGGATTCGGCGGTTCTCAACCGCTCGGCCAGATCCCTTCCGGTAAGAAAAGCCTCGAGCGCTTCGGGTGACGAAGTAGTGATCGGCACCGTTTCCGGCTTCGGTTTGGTGCACCCTCCCCAAAATGCGGTGACTGCTGCCGCCACGAGAACCAGCATTAGTCCGGATTTTTGCATCATACTCCTTGCTATCGGCCATACCGTTACAGTTTCTGATACGTTAAACAAGGGCAAAAGTAGGCAATATTCAAGAAAAAATGGACTCGGATCGATCTTATCAACAACCGGTTTCATACGGCAGCCATCGCCCCCTTTTTCCCCTTAAACTTGACTCCGTTAAACGGCCCGCCGATAATAGACTATGTTTGCCGCCTCCAAAAAACTGCTGGCTGTCGCTGTTTTTACCGTCCTGCTGATCCTGACGGTCAACCTCGCCTGGTGGCTGTTCTATGATCGTACCGAGCAGATGCTCGACACGCAACTGAGCCGACGACTGGCCGCGGTCGCCGGCACTTCGGCGCTGGCCCTGGAACCGGCGACCATCGAAAACCTGACCCTCGGCGACTTGGAGGCCTGGATAAAAGTTGATGAATTTCTTTCTGAAGCCCGGGAAGTCGATTCGTTATCAGAGATACTGATCCTGAACGACAGTTACGCCTATCTCTACTCGACTTCGAGCCGTACCGACTCCATGTACCTGCTGGCTGAGCTGAACTCAGTTTATATCGATTCCCTGTTTTATGGAACCATCGACCGTCCGGTGGTTGCACCATCTTACCGAACCGGTTCGATTATTCTGAAGTCGGCTTTCATGCCGCTGTATGATGACTTCGGCAGTGTCATCGCCGTACTCGGAGTAGAAGCGAATGTTGACTATTTCGATACACTGGCCGATCTGAAAACGAATTTGTATCTGTCGAGTGGTATTTCGCTGTTGGGGGGTATTATCTTCGGGCTGCTGTTTATGCTGGTACAACGGAATCTGAACAGAACGCAGGAGCGTCTGTTTATGAACGAGACACACGCCTATCTCGGCCGGATGGTGGCGGTGGTAGCGCATGAGATCAAGAACCCGCTGATGATCATCCGCGCCTCGGCCGAGCGATTGGCCAAAAAACATGCGGCTCCTGAAACCGGGTTCGTAATCGAAGAGGTCGATCGGCTCAACCAGATTGTCTCAGGGTATCTCGATTTCGCCAGGGGGGGGATAGACAGTTCCGTCTTGGGCGACGAACAACTCACGGAGATCAACCTGTCGGAATTATGCGGATCGATCCGCCGTCATTTTCAGGATAAATACCCGGATAACGAGATCGAGTGGCTCGACCAGTCCCCCGCAGGCAGCGGGTGTTCAGGTCCTGTCATATGCTCCGGTTACCCCCGGGCTTTGCGACAGGTGATTCTTAACCTGCTGATCAACGCCGCCGACGCCTGCCTGAGCGTGTCGCGACCGATCAAAGTGGGCCTCAGCGTCGAGGAGAAAAACAATTCCGTATGCCTGACCGTCAGTGACCGGGGACCGGGCATGAACGGGAAAGAACTGCGTAAAGCCTTTGATCCTTTCTATACTACCAAACAGTCCGGCTCCGGACTGGGGTTGTACCTGAGCCGAAAAATCGTTGCGGCCATGAAGGGTAAAATGGATATTGAAAGCAAGCCGGGCCACGGCACCAGAGTGATAATTCAATTACCGAAAAAGCCGAGTAACTGAGTATGGCCAATATTCTCGTTGTCGATGACGAACCGAAAATGACCTCGCTGATCTGCGGACAGCTCGAAGACGCCGGTCACCGGGTCACTACCTGCACCAGACCGAAAGAAGCTCTAAAACTGATCGGTAAACATTCCTTCGATATTGTTATCACCGATCTGTCCATGCCTGAAATATCCGGGATGGAGATCCTTGACGAAGCGCTCAAAAAAGAAGGCACCGAAGTTGTCATGATGACCGCCTACGGGTCAGCCGAAACCGCGGTCCAGGCGATGAAAAAAGGGGCCGCCGACTACCTGCTCAAACCGTTCTCTCTGGATGAACTGGAAATACTTATCGAAAAACTGGTCGAAAAACAGAAACAGTCGGCGTTGATCGATCATCTCAGGAAAGAGACGGAAACACCTTACACGGAGTTCGTAGGTTCATCCCGGGCGACCAAAGCGGTGAAGGAGAGTCTGGCCAAAGTGGCCGTGACCGATACCACCGTACTGCTGACCGGCCGGTCCGGTACCGGCAAAGAAGTTGCCGCCCGTATGGTGCATGATCTGTCAAACCGCAGGGACAAACCGTTCATCGCCGTCAACTGCGCCGCCCTGACGGAATCACTCCTCGAGTCGGAACTTTTCGGCCATGAGAAAGGCGCCTTCACGGGAGCGGTCGCGCGTAAACGGGGAAGGTTCGAACTGGCCGACAAGGGAAGCATCTTCCTCGATGAAATCGCGGAAACCTCACCGGCCATGCAATCGAAACTTTTGCGCGTACTCGAAGAGAAGAAACTGTTCCGGGTAGGCGGGGTGGATGCTATCGATATCGACGTGCGCATAATCGCCGCGACCAACCGTGATCTGAAAAAGGAAATGGAGAAAGGATCCTTCCGTGAGGATTTGTTCTACCGTCTCAATGTCTTTCCGATTGAAATGCCCGGCCTGGCCAATCGACGCGAGGATATAGTCGAGCTGGCCGAGCATTTTCTAAAAATGTTAAACTATGCCCACCCTGAACTGGACGGCTCCGTGCGCGACCTGCTTATTAAATACGACTGGCCCGGCAATGTGCGGGAACTCAAGAACGTAATCGAACGGGCGACCATTCTGGCCGGTGGCGAGCCGTTAAGCTGTGAGGATTTCTCCCTTGATATCGACGATGCTCCTCTGGTCGACACCGGTTCAGCCGGAGCGGGCGCGACCGAGGGGCTGGAAACAGCCGAAAAGATTATGATCCTCAACGCTCTTGACCGAGCCTCGGGGAATAAAACCGAGGCGGCCAAACTGCTCAAAATCAGTCGACGAAGGCTGTACAGCCGGATGAAAGTACATGATATCAAAATCTGATGTTCGAATTGGTCCGATCATCCGTACCATTTGGTACGGAATTATTTCCGGCAACCGGAGAAAGCTGTTGCTTTCATATCTTATCTTGCCTGCCGCTAACAGCTTAGAGACTATACGCCGAATCGGGCCGCTCCGGCATGAGGTTTGATTATACGGTTGGTGGATGTTGGCAAGGAGTTGTTATGAATAAAATAATGCAAACCGTAGCAAGCCTGTTTTTCATCAGTTTTATCATGGCTGTTCCTGTCCTTGCCCAGGGTTCCCCGGGCGGCCATGACAATACTGCTGATATGCTCCGTAACGAACTTGAGCGCACCGACCAGTTGATCGAGCAGGCCAAAGAGGCGGTGCGGGCTTCGCAGTCGCCGGTGGCGCGGTTCAACCTGGAAGCGGCTATAGATTTGCAGGCAAAAGCCTGGCGTGCTTTCGACAACGAATATCCCCGGCTGGCCGTCCGGTTGACCATGCAGGCCAGAGAAAGAGCCAAAAAAGCACTGGCCTCTGCACGGACCAGTGAGCAGGGTGAACGAGTAGTGCTGGCCAAGCTGGAACGAATAAGCGAACTGCTTGAGCGGGCTCGTGAAATTATGATCGGACAAAACGCCCACAGCTATCGAACCATCCTCGAGACCGCTCGTGACAATATCGACAGGGCCTGGGAGTTCTATAATTCCGGTCAGTTCCGTGCCGCTTTGACCCTGGCCAACCAGGCTGAAAAGGCGCTGGATAAACTGATTCGGAGAACCGACCGTGACAATCGCAACCAGCTTAATTTCGAACGCCGCGCCGAAGCGGTTCGCCAACAGATTGAACGGGCGGAGTTACTTCTGAGCGATTGTAAATCTCCGAATGCGCAAAAACTTGTCGATCAGGCCATCGAGGCATTTCAACAGGCCCGTCAATTTGTAACCGAGGGCCGAACACGGGCCGCCGTTCAGGCGATGCAGCGCGCGAAAACCATGGTCACCCGGGCGATCCGGGAATGCCGCGGCGATGATCTGCTGGTTCGCCGGTACGAAAAATTGAAAAGCAATCTCGAACGGTTATCGGAGGAAGTTGCTCCGTCGGACGACCATGGCCGGAAGTTTATCGAGATGGCCGCCGAACAGTTGCGGCTGGCCGAGAAAGCGTTCAACGATAACCGCTCCGAAGCGGCCGCCGCCGCCCTGAAAGCGGCCGAGATGACAATGTCACAACTGAGACGATATCTTGAATCCGGCAATTAGGGGAAGCTGTTTATTCATGGACATAACACAACGCTCGTTATATGATACGGGCGTTGTTTTTTATTAGCTTCTTCACCGTGAATAGACTGGCGTTGGAATTACCGAGGTAGAATTGTCAACCCGATCGCGCTTACTCTGCATACCGATATTTTTTGCAATATTATTACTCGCTCCGGTCGTGCAATCAGGTGTACTCAGCCTCAGCGCCGGGCTGGGATACGATCTTTTGTCACAGGAATATTTTCTCGACTCGATAGTGGGGTCGGGGGGAGATTCGCTTCTGATCAACTGGTCTTTGACCACCGACTATCTTGATGATCTTAAGGGGCTGCTGCGATTCAAGTATCAGCCGCTTGACGATCATCGCCTGGAGTTCCGGGCCGCGTATGATCATACCGCTGATTTTGTAAGGTTGCGTCTGACCGGAGATTTCAGACAGACCTGGGACGGACAAAAAATCCTGACTACCGGTGAGATGGAAATAAAAGACCGTTACCGGGGGGAATCCGAATTCGGCGACAGCTATATTCGCGGCTACCTGCGAAGCAGACTCACCGTTCCCTTAGACAACTCCCTGAACCTGGCCGTGCAGCTTAAAGGGGACGGGGTTAATTTCGAGAAGATCTCGACGTACAGCTTCAATTACTTTCGGGTGGGGGGATCGGTTGGTCTGGAAAAACTGTTTGCCGATTATTCATACGCCGACATCCGGCTGACCGTCAATCGACGCACGGTGCCGGACAGTATTGAGCTGAACTACCTGACTCTCGGCCTTGAGAGCTACGGTTTGTTTTTTCACAACCACGGCGAGCTGGATCTTACCGCCTCGGTGTATCGGAAGGATTACAATCGTCCTCTGCATCAGGATGATCACTTCCGGATCAATCTACGGGCCGATCATCGCTGGAATCTTACCAATTTCTGGTTCAGCCGCCAGCAATTCGAGACCGACCTGATTTTATACCATCCGGACGACCCGGTCAATATCAGCTATTCCCAGACAACAGCCGCTCTGCTGGCCGGATTGGAGATTGGGTCTTTCAGTCTGGCTGCAGGACCGATGCTGGAGATACTCGACGAGCGTGATAATGAATTCGCCGCCGGCGAGGATTACACCGAAACCGGAGTGCGTGTACTTTCCGACTTCATGTCTCCGGGTAAACTGTTCATTACTCTTGAATCGACCACCGGCTACCGAAAACTGACCGCACAGTCCGATCTGCAGTCGGACTTTGATTTCGAGCGACTGAGTCTTATCGGTGACCTGGCGATAGTCGCGCAGATGCGATTGAGTTTCCTCTTATCGGGCGAATGGGAGTGGCACGGAGAAACAACCGAGAACTCACGGCTCTTTCTGGTGTCGACAAACCTGATGTACGAGTTTTGAGAAACTTATCCGCCGTTGAGAACCAAATTACCCTCGGACCGACAAAAAAACGCCGTACGTAAAAAACACCCGGCGTTGTGTTATCGTCTTCGAACTGACAGTTCTAAAAGTTGGTGTGCAGTTCCTCCACCGCCGCCGAGATTTTATCCACGTTCGGCAGGCAGACTTCATCACCATCGACACCATAAGCAACCCGCGCATCAATCGCCGTAATCAGCTTAACCGGCGCTTCCAGATGGAAGAGCGCATCGCCCCCCGTTATGACGGAAGCGATGGTCGCCGCGGCCCCGCCGTGGAAACGGTCTTCGGTCACCACGACAACCCTGCCGCAGTCTTTGGCGGTTTGTATGATAGCGTCGTTATCCATCGGCTTCACCGTGCGAAGATCCACCACACGCACGCCGATACCTTTTTCCTGCATGAGCTCTGCCACCTTGCGGGCCATGTGCACAGTGGGACCATAAGTAATAATACCGACATCGCGGGCTTCCTCGTTGTAAACACGGGCGACGCCGAACGGAATCAGCTCGTCAATATCCGGGATTTCGGTTTCGATCGGAACGCCGTCCCAGTCACGACGGTTGTACAAGGCCACGCTTTCACAGAACAGCACCGGATCGTCGGTCGCCCAGGCGGTTTTCAAAAGACCGGCCGCATCCCAGGCGGTGGCCGGGGTGACAATGATAAGTCCGGGGATGTTCATCCAGGTGCCGAGGTTCCCCTCGGAGTGCCAGAACGAACCGGCCCCCTGCTTGTAGCCGCCGTAGGTCGTGCGAATCACCATCGGCATCGACCACTGACCGTTGGAACGCTGGTAGGTCGTGGCGATGCGATCTTTAAGATGCTGGTAGGCGGGTGACATATAATCAAGGAACTGCACTTCCGGTATCGGTCGTCGTCCCTGGTAAGCATGACCGGAGGCGCGACCGAGAATACCGGCCTCATCGAGCGGAGTGTTGAAACACCGGGCGTTGCCGAACTCACGCTGCAGGTTTTTCGTGACGAGGAACACCCCCCCTTTACCTTTCATCCCTGCCTGTTTTTCCTTCTCCTCGATCATGTGGCCCGAGAAATCGGCCACATCCTCACCGAACAGGATAACATCTTCGGTCAACTGAAACAGATCAAAAAGCGTGTAGTTGATCGCGAACCTCATCGTCATCGGGCCGGCTTTTTCGGGAAGATCCGGAACCGGGAAATATCCTTTTTTGTGATACTCTTTGAATCTTTTGACCCGATCGTATTTGGCCGCCTTTCGATATCGCTGCCACGTTTCCTGAGCCTTGTCGAAATCATAGGTTCCCACTTTGGACAGGATGAACTCCGCCTTTTTCGGTTCAAAAGCGGAGACCGCCTCGGCCGACTTTTCAGAAACTTCTTTGTCGATAGTTTCCCACATATCGATGATTTCATCGGAAGTAACGATCCCATCATCGATCAGGGTGGTGATAGTTTTGAGGATACAGTCGTTATTGGTATGCCACTTCAGTTCATCCGGGTCCATGTAGAACGACTGATCATCGGAACCGGAGTGGGAACCTTCACGGGTCACCCGGACGTTCAGAAGAACCGGACCTTTTCCGGAACGGGCGTAATCGACCGCCTCCGCGCTTTTGGCCAGCGAGTCTTTGATATCGGTGCCGTCCATCTGGATAATCTTCAAACCGAACCTTTGAAACCCCTCAAACGGAGTAGTCGGATCTCCTTCAGGAAACTGTTCTTCAACCGACACCGAGATAGCCCAGCCGCAGTTGTAAATGGCAAAAATAGCCGGGGATTTGTCAAAGGCAGCGTAAAAAACAGCACGACCGAACTCCGGCGACGAGGTGGACCCTTCGCCGATACTGCAAAACACGACGGATCCGTCAGGATAGGCGCCGCCCGGGAAATGCGACTGTTTGGAAACTTTTGTCGGATGGATAAGCGCATCACCGATACCGGCCGCCTCCAAAGCATGTGACCCGGTAGGTGACGCCTGGGGAATAATGGAAAGCTCCGGATAGGCCGAGTGGGCCGGGATCATCATGCCGCCGGTGGCGTTGGCCTTGGGATCGCCGATAGCTTCAAGCATCTTCTGGTAAATGGAAACGCCGCGGTGCATATCGAACGCTTTGTTGCGGTAGTAACCGACCATCGGATCAGTGATCTTGAGGTTGTCGCAGAAAGCCACATCGGCCAGCTCTTTGCCGCCGCATCCGATGAAAAACCGGTTGTACCCCTTGCGCAGAAGAAGTTTTTCTTCGCGTTCGATGCGTCGCGCCGTCAGCATAGAATGAAGCATCTTCTTCAACTGTCCGGGGGTCTTCCCTGAATACTCTTTCAACCCCTGGTTGGCTTTCGGCCTGGTTTTCGGTTTTCCGTTGAAGCTTTTCACCTCGTCTATAATAGTCAGTATGTCCACGGTCGTATCTCCTGCAAAAACTTACGAATAACTGTAATTCCCACTCTATGATTCATTGGCTAAGTAAACACATTTATCGGGCAAAAGCTCCCGGAAATTGCAGTTTTTTGAAAAAGATCCGAAATCCTGAAAATCGGACAACCCGGGTTCGGCGGCTCGATCAGGCCGAACAGGACACATTTCCCTTGTTGACCGCCGGTTTGTCATGTACTTTTTCCGGCACCAGGACAAATCGACGGAAAGGACCTACCATGAATAAACGACTTCACAAGAAAAACACCCAGCCGGGGCTGACTGCGGAAGATCTCTACAAGCTCAGGTTGCCGACTTCGGTAGCTTTATCTCCGGATGAAAGCCGAGTGGCCTATACCGTCGAGCGAATGGATAAAAAAAAGAACAAGTATTTCTCCAACATATACCTGTATGACCTGACCACACCGGAGAATATCCAGTTCACTCATGGCGACCACAACGACGGGCAGCCGGTCTGGTCTCCGGACGGCTCACTGATCGCTTTTGTCTCAACCCGTGACAAAAAGACCGGCATCTATATCATGCCGACAGCCGGCGGCAGTGAAAAGAAACTGATTGAAATCGAAGGAACGATCAGTTCACTTCAGTGGATTCCCGACGGAAAAAGGCTGTTGTTTTGCCTGAGATATGCTGACTCACATTTCATCAGGGACGAAAAGAAAAAGAAAGAACAACCGGTATATCGCCATATCACGCGTCTTTTCTACCGGCTGGACGGGGTCGGGTTTCTCCCCAAAGACAAGTTCCAGATTTACACCCTCGATATCGAATACGGGAAGCTGACCAAGATCACAAAGGGGAACCGCGACAACATGATGCCGTGTGTCTGCCCGGATGGAAAGTCGGTCGTGTATATTTCCAACCGCACCCGCAACGAGGATCTGAACAGTCTCAGGATCGATCTGTTTATCAGGCCTCTGTCGGGTGGAAAAGAAAAACGGATACCCACCCCTGACGGGCCGGTCTATGTCCCGCGTGTTTCGCCCGATGGCCGAACAGTGGCCTATCTCGGCCACACCAATCCGAAGGACGCCTGGGGCGTGACCAATACTCATGTCTGGAAGGTCGGAATTAACGGCCGGCCCCGGGCGATTGACCTGATGCCGAAATTCGACCGCATGGCAATGGATCAGTCGATCACCGATACCGGCGAGGTCGGTGAGATCAGCGCACCGTCCTGGTCGGCCGATGGTAAACGTATATTCTTCCTGTCATCGGACGACGGAGTCACCAACCTGTTCAGCGTACCGGCCAAAGGGGGACGTCCGACCCGGCTGTTCGCGGGTAAGTGCCATGTCAAAGCCTTTTCGGTAAACGGAAGAACAACCAAAGCCGCTTTGATCCGCTCGGATCTCAACAACCCGGGCGATATTCTGGTCTCTCCAACCCGCTACAAAGGGCACGAGAAAGCTGTTCAGTGCACCGACCTGAACCGGTTCCTGCGCAAAGAACGCACCCTCGGACGGACACGTGAAGTCAGTATAAAATCATTCGATGGTACCGAGGTCAAAGGCTGGCTGGTGACGCCGCCGAAATTCAATCCAAAACGCCGGTATCCGGCCATTCTGGAGATTCACGGCGGGCCGCGCGTTCAGTACGCCAACACCTTCTTTCATGAGATGCAGTACCTGGCGGCTAAAGGTTATGTTGTCCTGTACACCAATCCGCGCGGCGGGGCAGGTCGTGGTGAAACCTGGGCGGAGGCGATCGCCGGTGGCTGGGGGGATCTTGATTACAAAGACTGCCTGGCCGCCACCGACTGGCTGGAAAAGCAGAAATTTGTCAAGCCGAAAAAGATCGGGGTGACCGGCGGATCCTACGGGGGGTACATGACCAACTGGCTGATCGGCCACACCAACCGTTACGCGGCGGCGGTCACGCAAAGATCCGTCGTTGATCTGAAATCGTTTGTCGGGTCGTCCGATTTCGGCTTCGCTCTGGCTCGTGAATTCAACGGCTGGCCGTGGACGGACAAGGAAAATTACGAAAGATGCTCTCCGATCAGTTATTTCAAAAATGTCAGGACCCCGGTGTTGATCATTCATTCCGAACAGGATCTGCGATGCAGTATCGAGCAGGCGGAACAGATGTTCGTCATGCTGAAGGTACTGGGGAAGAAAGTCGAGCTGGTTCGTTTCCCGGAAGAACCGCACGGGTTGTCACGTCATGGCCGGCCCGACAGACGTGTGGCCCGTCTCGAGTGGATCGACAAATGGTTCCGGAGATATTTGAAGTAGTTTTCCCCGGTTGTGCCGATCGCTTATCTGTCGGCAAACTTTTCAAGTACACCTGTCAGCCTGTCGATGTCATCCCGGTTGTTATAGAAATGCACCGAGACCCGGATAGAACCCTCCCGCTGCACCAGGATGATCCTGTTCTT
>JAJRTA010000072.1 GCA_024278515.1 Candidatus Zixiibacteriota bacterium | reverse complement strand
TTCAGGATTCTGTGTGAATCTCGTAGTTTTGATCTGGCCCTGGCTGTTCAGCGCGTATCGCAACAACTGTTTGAAAACTCCGATCCGGGGGATTTCGCCACGCTTTTTGCGGCTGTTATCAGCCCGGACGGTTCGAGGGTGGATTTTGTAAATGCCGGTCATAACCCGCCGCTGTTGATTCGGAATGATGGCTCGTGCGATTATCTGGAACCGTCGGGTATCATGATCGGCGCTTTCGGAGCTTTCGAGTGGCCGGTACAAACTGTGGAACTGGCCCCGGGTGAGATGATTTTTGTTTTTTCCGACGGTGTCACCGAGGCCGAACGGAATGGAGAGCAGTTCGGTGACAAGAGGACGGAAGAACATGTTGTAGCCGCACGCGCCGGAACGGCCCGGGAGATAACCGACCGATTGGTAAGCTCCATAAAACGGTTCATGGGAGACGAGCCGCGCTCGGATGACATTACAATAATGACAGTGAAGAGAGGAAAAGAGTGATTTTTGAAGAAGGTCGACAACTCGCGCACTTTAAGATAATTCGCAAGCTGGGCGAAGGCGGCATGGGTGAAGTCTATCTGGCCGAGGACACCAGGCTGGGTCGCAATGTAGCTCTGAAAATCCTGCGCTCGGACTTTTTCGATGATGCCGACCGTCTGAACCGGTTTATTCGTGAAGCCAAAACGGCCGCGAAGATATCGCACGCCAACGTGATGGCGATTTATGATCTCGGCCGGACCACAGACGAGGAATCCGGACGGGATATTTCCTACATCGTCATGGAAAACGTAACCGGACAGACCCTGACCGATTATCTTATTTCCCGCAACCTCTCAAACAATGAACTTCTGCGTCTGGCGGAGAAGATTGCCGCCGGGTTGTCCGCGGCGCATAGGTTGAACATCGTTCATCGTGATATCAAGCCCGACAATATCAAAATTGATGATACCGGTGAGATAAAGATTCTCGATTTCGGTCTGGCCAAACCGCTCGACATGATTTTCGGTGAGAAGGACAACGACATGACCGACACCGCTTCCAACGAGTTGACGCAGGAAGGAAAGATCATGGGGACGGTGGCCTATATGTCGCCGGAACAGGCGCGTGGCGGCCCGGTGGACACACGCTCCGATATCTTCTCATTCGGCATACTGCTGTATAAGATGTTTGCCGGTGTTTCACCGTTTGACGGAAGTGATAAGGTATCGGTACTGGCCAAGATTCTTGAGGGTCGTCACGAGCCCCTCCGCCTGAAGAACGAAAGTATCCCGCCTGAGCTTGACCGGATTATCGATAAGTGTCTGAAGAAAGATCCGAATGACCGTTACCAGGACACTCGTGATTTGATGATTGACCTTCGCAGTCTCAGGCGTCAGCATGACAGCGGTATTTCCGACTCGGTTTCAGTGTCCGGTGAGTCTCCGCAGATAACAAAATCCTGGATTTGGAAATTAAGCTGGAAGAAAATAGTATTTATCACGGTGGGACTGTTTTTCGTGGCGGCGGCGGCGATCATCGGGCCGGCGTTGTATTATGGTTTGAAAAGCCTGAGCCACGGCCCTCGGGATTTCCGGCAGGCAATGGATATGGCGAAGAATATGGGCGTGGACATTAATAAGGTCCTCGAAGGATCCGGCGTGCTGAACAGGAACGGCTCGTTGAAGCTGCCGGTTCTCCCGGTGCAGGCCAACGCGTTGGCTATCCTGGGCTTTGAAAACAAAACCGGGGATAGTGAACTCGACTGGTTACAGGCGGGACTGCCGGAGATCCTTTTAACCGACCTCGCTCAGTCCGGCGCGACGAATCTGATCAGCAGAAGCCGTGTGCTCGACTGTCTTTCTGAAGGTGTAAAAAATTCCGGTCACTCAGCTTCGTATCTTGAGTGTGTCGAAGCGGCCCGTTCTCTGGGCGCCTCGACTATTCTTACCGGGACGTTTTACAAACTGGGCGACAAGATCAGAATAGATGCAAGACTTGAGGATATTACTTCCGGGCAGATTATTCTGGCCGAGAAAGTTATCGGCGATGATCCGTTTGCATTGGTCGACAGCCTCACCAGCAAGATCGCCCAGTCGATGGATTATAAAATAGCCGCGGCCGCTGATCATGAGGTGGCCGATATAATGTCGTCATCGCCGGAAGCGTTTCGTGAATATATCCTCGGCATGGAAAAGTTTGCACTGGCATCGTATGACTCCGCCAATGCATATTTCGAGAAGGCGATTGAAATAGATTCCGGGTTCGCTCTGCCTTATATGAGAATCGGGATGGGTTACTCACTTCGCAACCGTCCGCAGCAGGCTGCTCCTTACTTCCAGGCGGCCAAGCGGCGCGAAAACCGGTTGCCGGTGCGGGAGCGATTGCTTCTGGACATATACACGGATATCTGGCTCAACCAGCAGTATGATAACGGCTTGATAAAAGCAAAATCGTTTGTGGCCAATTATCCGAACGATAAAGAAGTCCGATCATTTTATGCGATTCTTTTACATACGTTGAAAAAGGATTCCCGGGCCGCGATTGCCCAGCTTGACACGGTGATGGCGCTCGATCAGCGATTTATGCTGGCTCTGAGTCTCTACTCACAAATTTATGGGACTCTTGAAGAATATGACAAGGTGATAGAGTATGGTCTGCTGATGAAATCGTACTACCCCGATTTGCCGGAATCCTATCAGATTCTGATGACCGCATATTACCAGCTTTCCAGCCACGAGAAAGCGGTGGCTGTGGCGACCGAGCTGCTTGATAAGCTTCCCGGCAATTCAGGCGCGCTCAATACCTTGTCGGCATCATACATTATCCAGCGCGATTTTGACCAGGCTGAATACTATAATGAATTGATCAAAAAGTATCATGCCGACGATCCTTTCCAGATGCTTAATTACCACAAACGTAAAGCCAACCTCGCCTTTTGGAGAGGGAATTTCAAGCGCGGAATGGATGAGCTTTTCAACGGAGTAAAGGTGGTGAAAAAGATCGAGGACAGCGCCAGAATTGCCACGGAATACACGAGAATAGCAGATTTCTATGACTTTCTGGGCCGGACGGATTCCGCTTTATATTATATTGACCTTGCCGGCAAGTGGGCCCCTCTGTTTCAAATGCTGGATGTGTACTTAAACCGTGTGAAATGGGATCCGGGTTCGGAATCTGTTGTCAGACCGCAAATAACTTCCACTCTGGAAGATTTTCGTTCGCGCTTTCCACGCGAGTTATGGGAACTGGTGGACCGGGTTCAGGCTATGTTCGACTCATACTGCAATCATGACACAGCTACCCTGATTGAAACCAACCAGTACCTGCTTGATAACAGGAATGCCGGTTCAAGCACCCGCGGTTACCAGGGTCAGCTTTATGTTCTGACCGGGCAATATGAACAGGGGAAGAAAGTGCTCGAGTCTCTTTTTTCAGGGCGGCACGAAACAACACAGGCAAAGACGTATCTGGTTGCTCGCTATTATTATGGCCGGGCCGAGGAAGCTCTCGGTAACACTTCCGGTGCGGTGGAGTCCTATCGTGAGGTGCTCAGGTACTGGTCGGACCCGGATATCGAGCTTGAGATTATATCCGACGCCCGTAATCGCCTGGCCGAGTTAACAAGCTGACCGGTAAACTTTACCTTTGGACAGACAGCAGGGCAGAACCCCTTGGCGGTTCTGCCCCGGCAACTAAACTCACCGTTTGACAACGATCGGATGCCGGAGTATATTCGCTCCATGCGAACAGGAGCCTGTCTGTGAAACCCAAAAAAGTCAAAGCCGCGCGCGGCAGTAAATTATCCTGCAAGGGCTGGCATCAGGAAGCCGCCCTGAGAATGCTCAACAACAACCTCGACGCTGAAGTTGCCGAAAAACCGGAAGAACTAATAGTTTACGGCGGCTCCGGCAAAGCGGCCCGCAGTTGGGATGCTTATGCCGCCATCGTGAAATCGCTAAAGAAGCTGGCCGATGATGAGACGCTTCTGATACAATCGGGCAAGCCGGTTGGGATTTTTCGCACCCATGAATACTCGCCGCGGGTGCTGATTGCCAACTCGCACCTGGTGCCGCATTGGGCGACCTGGGAAAAGTTCCGGCAACTGGAACGGCTCGGATTGATCATGTATGGCCAGATGACCGCCGGTAGCTGGATATATATCGGTACGCAGGGGATCATTCAGGGTACATACGAGACTTTCGCAGCCGTGGCCGATCAGCATTTCAACGGCGACCTGCACGGCAAATGGATTCTGACCGGTGGCATGGGGGGGATGGGCGGTGCTCAGCCGATGGCCGCCACTATGGCCGGGGCTTCGGTGCTGGTTGTCGAGGTCGACGAGTCGCGGATAAACCGCCGGATCAAACAGGGATTCTGTGATGTCAAGGTCAAGGCGCTCGACAAAGCGATAAAACTGATCAAGGAGCATTGTAAATCCAAAGAACCTGTCTCGATCGGGCTGGTCGGCAACTGCGCCGAAGTGTTCCCGGAGATATTCCGGCGAGGAATTGTCCCCGATATAGTCACCGACCAGACTTCAGCCCACGATGAACTGAACGGCTATGTGCCCGAAGCGTTGACTATGGTCGAGGCCAATCGTATGCGCCGCAAAGATCCCAGGGAGTATATCAGGCGGTCGTATGAATCTATGGTCAAACACTGTGACGCCATGGTCAAGTTTCAGAAGGCCGGTTCGATCGTGTTTGATTACGGTAACAATCTGCGCGGTCAGGCACAAACCGCCGGGCTGGTGAACGCGTTCGCTTATCCCGGTTTCGTCCCGGCCTATGTGCGGCCGCTTTTCTGCGAGGGTAGAGGGCCGTTCCGCTGGGCGGCTTTGTCGGGAGATCCGAAAGATATCGCTGTCACGGATGAAATCATCCTCAAAGAGTTTGCCCGGAACAAATCGCTGGTGCGCTGGATCAATATGGCCCGTGAGCGGATACCTTTTCAGGGTCTGCCGGCCCGTATCTGCTGGCTCGGCTACGGCGAGCGGGCGCACTTTGCCGACATCATGAACAACTACATCAAAAAGGGGAAAATCACCGCGCCCATTGTTATCGGACGTGATCATCTCGACTGCGGGTCGGTGGCCTCCCCTTACAGGGAGACCGAGGGGATGCTTGACGGGTCCGATGCCATCGCCGACTGGCCGCTCCTGAACGGTTTGCTCAGCGCGATTTCCGGCGCCAGTTGGGTGTCGATTCATCATGGCGGCGGTGTCGGGATAGGCAATGCCATCCACGCCGGCATGGTCGTTGTGGCCGACGGCACCAAAGAGATGGCCGAACGATTGAACCGGGTGTTGACCAACGACCCCGGCACCGGGATTATTCGTCATGCCGACGCCGGATACAAGGAAGCGATTGATTTTGCCCGCAGGAAAAAGATCAAAATACCGATGAAATGATCCGGTTACGGTGTCCTTTTTTTTCGACAGGTGAGTATCTGTTTCCATTTCCGAGGTCTTCACAAACTGATAAGCGTTCCTCCCCGGCTGACCAGGAATCATTTTGATCAACGTTATTCATAGTATATATTCGTGACATGCCGGTTCAGAAGAAAGCCACATTACTGATCAAAAACATCGGACAGATGATTACCATGGCCGGTCCGGTGCCGCGTCTGGGTGCGGATATGAAACAGCTCGGCCTGATCGATAACGGGGGCGTGGCCGTGGCCGGTGACGAAATACTGGCGGTCGGCAAGTCCGATGAGATTGAAGGCCGTGCTCCCCTGGCTGAGGGCTGTGTGGTCATTGACGCGAAAGGGATGGTGGTAACGCCGGGGTTTATCGACCCTCACACGCACCCGGTATTCTCTATGACTCGCGAGAACGAGTTCGAGATGAGGATCCTCGGTAAAAGCTATATGGAAATTGCTTCCGCCGGAGGCGGAATCAGGGCGTCGGTCAGCGATCTGCGTAACTCGCCGACCGAGCTTTTCATCCAACGCACGTCCCGCCGTCTCGACCGCCTGCTTGCGTATGGTGTTACGACGATTGAAGCCAAGTCCGGCTACGGTCTGTCGACCGAGTCGGAGATCAGACAGCTTGAAATAATACAAAATCTCAACGAAACACACCCGATCGATCTGGTAGCGACTTTTCTGGGCGCTCACGAAGTACCGGATGAGTATCGTGACAGACGAAAAGAGTATGCCGACCTGGTTATCAACGAGATGCTGCCCAAAGTTACCGGGGCAAAACTGGCTGAGTTCTCAGATATTTTCTGCGAAGAGGGCGTCTTTGATATCGAGGAATCGCGTCGTATTCAGCAGGCGGCCAAAAACTACGGGCTGGGACTGAAATTCCACGCCGACGAGCTCAAGTCAACCGGCGGGGCCGAGCTGGCTGCGTCGATGGATGCTGTTTCGGCTGATCATCTCGTTTACGCTTCCGAAACCGGTATAAAAGCGATGGCCGAGTCCGGTACGGTAGCGGTTCTCCTTCCCGGTACGACTTTTTCACTGGCCGGTTCTACTTACGCTCCGGCTCGCAGGATGATCGAGGCCGGTGTAACAGTGGCCTTGTCCACCGACTGCAACCCGGGTTCCAGCCATACTGAATCGTTACCGATGATAATATCGCTGGCCGCTCTGCAGCTCAGGATGACAGCCGCTGAAGCGATTTCCGCGGTAACGGTCAACGCGGCCTGCGCCATCAACCGTCAGGATCGGATCGGGCGGCTCGAAGTGGGATGTCAGGCGGATATTGTCGTCTGGGAAATGAATGATTACCGCGAGTTGCCGTATCATTATGGCGTCAATCTGGCCCGGATGGTTGTAAAGAAAGGTAAGCTGTTGACCGGTCTCGGGAATGATACCTCAGGAAGAAAGACAATGGGACCGGTATGAAAACTTTAGTGATGACAGCAACACTCGCTCTTTTGTTTCTGTCCGGATGCTATACATTCAATCCGGCCGGCAAATCGAGTGTTCAGGCTATCGCGGTGGAACGATTCGAAAACAAGACGACCGAGTATGAGCTGGCCGACCGCATGACCGACCTGGTGATCGATGCTTTCCTCGCTGACGGGACCATGAAAGTAGTGTCGATGGAGAATGCCGACGCTGTCCTTGTAGGAACCCTGACCGGATATGTCAGGAAACCGTTCGAGTATGACGAAAACGGTGTGGTAAAATCATATTCAGTAACGATGAATTTTGATATCACCCTGAAGAATCCCCGTGATAACGACAGTGAAATCTGGCGTGAAATCATGGAGCAGGAAGGGGTGTACAGTGTCGACAACGAGACGGAACAGGACGGCCAGAATAAGGCGGTCAACAGGCTGATTGTCGACATAATTAATAAAACCACCAAGAGCTGGTGATTGTTTACTGGTAGAACCCGATAGAGAGTCGACCTTGCCGGTCGATATACGGTATAAGAATTACGAATGATTAAACAGGAAATGTCAATGCTGAAAAAATACTCGACGCTTACTTTATTGCTCGGATTGCTTGTTCTTACAGTTTCCGGGATGACTTATGCCGCTGAGATTCATTCCAAAGCCGGTACCAGCGCCTTCCCCTTTCTTAAGATAAACGTCGGCGCTCGCGCGGTTGCCATGGGCGGTACCGCGACCGGGCTGGCCGATGATGAAACGGCGCTTTACTACAACCCGGCCGGTGTGGCCGACTTTCGTGAGAAACGGTGGGTCGGCGGCTATCACAACTACTTTGTCGATATGCAGTCCGGTTTTGTCGGTATGATTTTCCCGATGGGCGAGAACAGCAATATTTCATCTTACTTCAACTATCTGGGTTATGGTGAATTCATTGAGACCGACACATCGGGACGACGGCTGGGGACTTTCGGCGGGAGCGACATGGTAATTGCTATGGCGTACAGCCGCAAACTCAACTACAACTTCAGCGCCGGTTTAACGGCCAAATTCATATACGAACGTGTACAGGAGTTTTCGGCCAGTGGTGTCGCCATTGATCTGGGAGCAAAATATGTCGATAACCGGGGGCGTTTTACCGCCGGCGCCATGGTGCAGAATCTGGGTAAACAACTGTCGGCTCTCGGCAAGGAAAAGTACCGCCTTCCATTGACGGTTCGTGGTGGCATATCATATCGTCCGATCGGTTTGCCGCTGTTGCTGGCTACCGATCTGCTGATCCCGGTGGACAACAGCGTTGAGTTCTCAATCGGTGGCGAATACGATGAATTCAAGCCCCTGTACCTGCGGATGGGCTGGAACAGTTTCGGGTCCAACTACCGGGCCGGTAATTCCGATGACAAATGGGCCGGTATCACTGTCGGGGTCGGCTTCGATTATAAGCGTATGCACCTCGCTTACAGTTATGCCCCGGGGGCCGCACTGGGGAACAGCCATCGTATAACTCTCACCGGAGGGCTTCCCCGATGAAGTCGAGTCGTTTGATACTGGTTAGTCTGCTTGCCCTGCTGACAGCAGGATGTTCCTCCGATTCCGAGGGGCCCTCACCGAAGGAGACGGTGATAGCATTATTCGGGGCTATGGAAAAAGATGATCAACCTGCCCTGATATATCTGCTTGATCTGCCGGAGCTGATGAAAAACCTGAACGAAGACTACGCCTTGCAGACCGACTCCCCACGGGTGTTTACAAGCCCGGAACAGGTTTTAGAGGACCTCACCGGCGAAGGCGAAACCAAAAAAATCTGGTTTTCCCTGCAAAGGATTATTAACAAAGAGTACCTGGCCAGTGAGGAAAACGCTACTGTTGATGTGACCTTTGTCGACAAAGAAAGATCACGCGGTTACATGACCCGGTTCGGACTGCACAAAGTTAACGGCAAATGGAAAATCTACAGTTTCAAAACGGTCGGAGGCCGTTAACTACCACATTATCCCGTCAGTTTTCAAGATGATAAAAAGAAGCTTGCCGAGAAGGCAGGTGGGGATAGAGGGGGAGATCCCCGACAATTACCTTTCAGCAAACTTCAACCTATTATAACGGCTGTCTTTTGACCTGTCAAGGACGAATCAAAAATCACGAACAGCCCAAAATAGATATTTCAGGCCCTTTTATTGAGGTGTGTCTGTCTCACTCAGGTCGGCGTATTCATGTAACTTGCCTGACAGCACGTTGTTACCCGGCCGGTCTCGGACTGCATCCGGTGATGTTTACTGGGCTGGATTGACTTGCCGATTTGTCATGCCCCTGTTTTTACCACAGGCGGGAAGCGGCTGTTGTCGTGTTGTTTCGGGCCCCCCAACCTGAAAAGCGGAAAGGACGGAGCCAGTCGCGACAATTTGTTCCCGGGGAAAGAGTTCAGGCGGTTCTCTGGAACAGTAATCCGGCCTGATTGAGGCGTTTACTTTTCTTTTGCACAATTTCAGGAGTAAACCGTTTTCATATTGCCGTGGTTGATTTTTCGGTTGTGTCCATGAAGCCGGGTACCTATATTGGCCGAAAGTTTTGGACGTTTACAGGAGATCAGGTTGATGATTCGTTTTATTGGTTTGATGGCTGTTTTGCTTTGTATCACTGTAATTATCGTGATAATCGGGTGTCAGTCCGATATCATATTGCCGAAAGATGTGCCATTGAAAGGCACTTATGTTGGTGTATATTCTTACATCACCAACTTTGGGGCTGGGACACTGGAAGAGGTTACCAGCGCCCACATAACATTCGTATTTGACGAAACATCATACCACCTTAATCTCGATACGAGTTATACCGATCAGCACTGTTTCTGTGCAACAGACGGCGAGTATGCACTCACCGAGGGTGTTCGTCTGAAAGAAGCCCACTCGCAACCGGATGAAGATGCCGGATGTACCTCCTGCAATAGCGAAGAGAATCCGGAAGGCGTATTTGTACGTGAGGTCAAAGGAGATTCATTGATTCTGAAGCTCCAGGAGGGTACAACGCTTTATGAGTTACGTCTTCTGAAAGTGAGTGATTAGGCAACAGCAAACTTTCTCAGCCGGCATAACAGAATTATTACGAGTTCCGGGACCCGACAGGGTCCCGTTTTTTGCAGTAAGTAGTGTATATTGATACGACACTTACAGGGGATGGGATAGTTTTTTTTCCTTCATACAGTTATTATCAAGACAAAAAAAGGGGCGGACAAATAATCCGCCCTCTATCGACGCTGTCTTTTTGATGACCCTTTCATAACAAAAAGGACAACGCCGGGGATTCGTATATGGCTGTTTTTTTTACATGCTTTCGCAAATCAAATTTATAACATCACACTGCAAGTCAGCTCTGTTTATCCTTGTTTGTTTGCTCGATGTGTGTGATCGAGCCGACGGTTAGTAAACATCAGTACATTACTTCACGGCAAATATAATTTGTTGTGTCGGGATGTCAATCGGTTTGTATCAAAGCGCGCGTTGTCTTTGACAACCATCCGCGGCAGCACAAAACTCATGCGTATAACCGGCCGGCATTATTCGCCGATCCGACAGTTATTCGAATATATCCTGAATCATAACCCGGAGATGGCAGGAAAGAAAGGTTTTGAAACATTTTCGACCCTTGTCATAACCACTCAATCTATTCCACCCGAATGCCGATTATAGAATGAGATACGAAAACGGGGATAAACCCTGATGGAACAAGACACGCACACAGGAACCGAACTAAGCAGTATCATTGAAACGGTTGGCGAATTGCCGGCCTCGCCTGCTATTGTCAGTTCAGTAATGAGCCTGACCGCCAATCTCGATTCACGGGTAGAAGATATTTCAAAAGTGTTGCTGGCTGATCAGACGTTGACCGCCAAAGTTCTGAAACTGTCGAACTCGTCGTTTTACGGTCGTCCCAAGAATGTTACCACGCTTGAAGAAGCGATAATGATTCTGGGTTTTTTTACTGTGCAGTCGATGGTGGTGGCTACTTCGGCTCACTCGATGTACACCCGGAACGACAAAGACGGCTACAAAACCAAACTATGGCGTCATTCGTTGTCGGCGGCGGTGGCGGCTCGTCAGGTCAGCAAAACAGTCCGTCATCCGGAGGGTGATAAGGCTTTTATTTCAGCTCTATTGCACGATATCGGCAAGCTGGTGCTCCTTCAGAAGATACCCACCCGGTACGGGGAGATAGTCAGTGCGGTCGAATCTGGTCAGGGAACATTTTTTGATATCGAATCACGTGAACTGGGGTTCAATCATTGCGATGTGGCCAGGTTGTTGCTTGAAGCCTGGGATTTTCCGATGACGCTTATTGAGGCCATATACAGCCATCACTCACTCCCGTCGATCGCAGAGGGGGAACCGGCGCCGGTGGCTTATATAGTCAATCTTGGCAACTATATGGCTAAACGGCTCGATGTCGGTTTCAGGGATGACCGGCCTGAGAAACTGTCGGAGTTATGCTCTGCGCAGGCGCTTGAACTCGAC
>JAJRTA010000071.1 GCA_024278515.1 Candidatus Zixiibacteriota bacterium | reverse complement strand
CTCTAAACGGAATGTTTTCGTGCTGGCTTTATCGGCTGTCTGGCTGCTGGTGATGCGCTGGGTCGATCTGTACTGGCTGGTGCTGCCGAACCTGCACAAGCACGCTCCCCATTTTTCGTGGATGGATCTAACTACCATGATCGGCGTCGGAGGTATTTTCGTATGGCGGTTCTGGGCGCTTTGGACGAAGAATGTTCTGATACCGATCAACGACCCCGGGCTGAAACAATCGATTGAATTTGTAAACAATTAGATGGCAATATGACCGAACCTCATACCAAGCATAACGAACACAAGAGCGGCAATGGCTAACAATCGTCACGCAACAAGTATCCGCTGGATTGCATCCATCGCGGTGATCACCGTGATTGTGATCGCCGTATTGATTGTTGTGCTGTATGATTACTTCACGTATGAAAAGGAACGGCAGGTCTTGGAGCAATCTCTCAAACCTCCATCGGGGAATCTCGACTCCCTCCTGGCATACGAAGACGATATGCTGAACAGCTACGGCCTGGTAATCGACAGCACCACGACATCATATCGAATCCCAATCGACAGCGCTATGAAAATCATAGCCGAAACCTTCTCTGATTGATGCTGTCGTTATCCTGTCCGTACCGGCCCCGCCCGGTCATTTGATGATGACCAGTTTCCCGATCTGGGAACCGTACTCCGATTCGACTACCCAGTAATACAGCCCGGACACCACCCATTGCGTGTTGCGGGATATGATATTCCAGCGATGGGTCGAGGCCGTCCCGGAATGTTCCGGTTCGTCATGTTCAATGCGTCGCACCAGGTCACCGTCGAGCGTATAGATGGAAATCGTACACTTATTCGGAAGGTTGGCGAAATAGATAGAACCGGCCCGGGCCGGCGGAAGTTCATTGCCACGATTTTCAAGACCGCGGTCATGGTAATCGGCATCGATACGATACGGGTTGGGATAGCAGTAAACATCGAGCCGGCCGTCCTTCAAAACCACTTCACCCCGCTTGAGTGGTATAACCTCGACCTGGTTCTGTCGGGGATTGGATTCCAGCGACTCCAGGTTCTTGGGGGGATGACCATGGTCGAAGGCTGTTACCGACACCCAGTATGGCACGGTGGGCAGGAGATTGTCGATTATATATTCATACTCGTAAAACCTCATGCGGCCTTCTTCATCCACATCGGAAGTATCGTTGACCGCATCCGGATACAGTTTGTGGATACCGTCCGGCAGATCGAGCCGGGAGACATTATAGTCGACCGGTTCAAAATAGTAGTAATTCCCGTCTGCTTCGAAAGGATTGGCCTGGTTGTTGTAGGTGTAAGGGTCGAAATCCTCGCCGTACAGCGCAACCAGGGAATCCAGAGTAAAAGGGAGTTCGGTGAGAAGATAACGCAGTTTTCGATTGTCCCATCGATACCGGTTGAAGTTCAGATGGTCGTATGAAGTCAGCAAAGTCGGAGCGTCAAAATTGGGGGAACGCGACAGGTACACCCGGTAACCTTCAAAATCGACAGCGTAGCTCAAGGGGTCAAAATAATTTTCGGTATTGCGCCCGTTCCATCGGACAACAATACGCCCGTTGTCCGGTATAACCCGCACTTCCGGGGGCGGCGGCGGCGTGGCGCCCCGAAAGTCCGGAACACCGTCCCCTTCGTAGAAAATCCGGATGCTGTCACCTGAGATGGAGTCCACCCGGTAGAAGTATTTACCGGAGTCACCGTTAAAATCGGTATCGACGCCGGGGTTGTCATAGATTTGCCGAGCCCAGCGTATATTGGTCAGCAGGTCACTAAAATCCAGCTGGGCAATGAACGGTCCGGGATTAAGGGTGTCGAAAATCTCCCTGAAGGCGTCTTTGTCGTAATGAACGTTTTCGCCTATGGCCGTCACCATGGTCAGATACGTGACCGCACCCGGCGGCAAAGTAATCGGTCCGTACGAACTGAGAAGTTTGGGGAAATGACCGCGAGCGATTTGACCGCCATACTCATGAGGCGGAAGCCAGCCTTCGCTCTCATGGTTGACCCTGGCCGTGTATCCATCGTAGTCCACCTCCGGTTTGGACATGAGGTAATACTTGTCTTTATCGCTGTACGGAATGCCCAGAGTGCCGGCAAAAGTGCGCAACGGCCATTGATGGGTTCCTTTCATTCGCGGTCCCCATCCGAACCGGGCCCCCTCCTGGTCCGTCCACCAGTTGAAATTGTACAGGCTGGCCCCTTTGGGAACACGCAGAGGCGCAAAGGCGGATACCGAGGTAGTGTTCAGAAAATCCCATCCGAACGAAAATGACCAGCCGTCGTTGTCCAGCACATAGGCCATATAAAGGTCCTCGTTGCCCACTTCCTCGAGTTCATGCGGAACCGATTTGATATACCCTTCCAGGTCATCATAGGGTGGCCAGGGCTGTTCTCCGCGATGGAACACGCCGCCGACATGATAGTACCCGACAAACGCGTCATAGATCGTGTCCCGTCCTATGTTTTCTATCATGTAGTCTATCAATATAAAATCCCGGGCGTACTTGTATGACCAGGAATAACTGGTCTGGGTGACGCGCAGACCCATCGACTTGTGATCGCGACCGTCATACGGATTGTAAGGTATCCACCAGTAGTTTTCGGCAGTATCGGTATAGACCGCCTCGACTTCGAATTCGGCTTTGGCGTCAACATCATAATATGGCGACCCGGGGTCGTTGGAACGGACGGTCATATCGCCGAACGGCCATTCATCCGGCCAGAACTCCATGGGGTAGCCTTTGTCGTAGACATCCCAGAAATCCCAGGCCACGTCCATGCCGACCGTGACCAGTGTGTCACCCCGGACTATGCCCCCCACCCAGAGAGCGGAATACCGGCCATGTTGCTTGCGACTGTAGCCGGGATGATAGAACGACGGCGCCTGCTTGTTTTCATCCGGCATCTGGAAACCGAAAATATTCCCGATCACTCCGTTGTTGTTGACCACGTTCCACAACGCACCGTTCTGGTGAACCCGATAAGTGATATAAGGAAAAGCTGCCGCCTTGGCATCGGGGCGATCCGATTTCCGGGGAGGATCAAATGGAGAAAGCAGACGCTGTGACCGGCCGTTGGATGCGATCGACAATAACAACAATAATATCAGTACGGCTGTTTTCAACAAAGAACGACTTTCCTTAAACGATACGGTCACAATATACGGTACGCCCCGTTTTTCATCAACTGCTCAGGAGAAAGGCGGCAAAAGATTCTCGCTGGCATTCCGAAAGTCACTTGAGAATAGCCAGTTTGCCGATCTGGCTGCCGAATTCCGATTCCACCACCCAATAGTAAAGCCCGGAAACAACCGCTTCGTTATTCCGTGTCACCAGGTTCCACCGATGGACCGATGCTTCTCCGCTGCCCTCCGGTTGATCATGCACGAGGTTCTGAATCAGATCGCCATCAAGCGAGTATATCCGAATCCGGCATCGATTAGGAAGGTTGGCGAAATAGATGGTTCGGGCGCGGTCGACACTGGTAAAATCATGACGGTTCTCAAGGCCACGCCGGTAGTAATCATCATCAACCTTGTACGGATTTGGATACACGTACACATCGAGCTTGCCGTCATTGAGTACGGCATCACCCTGAGCCTGGGGGAACACCTTGGTCAATGCCTGGGTTATCGAGGATTCCAGCGGATCGAGCGACTTGCCCGGGTGGCCGAAATCATGCGCGGTAACCGCCACCCAGTAAGGTATCGTTGGCAGGAGGCCGTCGATAATAAACTCCCATTCATAATAACGTACCCTCCCTTCTTCGTCGACATCGGAAGTATCCAGCAGGGCATCGGGGTATACCTTATGAATCTCCCTGAGATCCCGGTATCCCGCCTGGTTGAAGTCAACCGGTTCAAAGTAGAACAGGTAGCCGTCATGCTCTAAAGGCGTAACCTGGGTGTACTTCAAAGGCTCAAAATCCGGACCGTAGAGCACCCTGAGCGAGTCCAGAGTAAAAGGAATGTCACGAAGTTCATAGCGGTTGCGCAGTGGATTGTACCGGTATCGGTTGAAATCCTCACGGTCGTAGGAAGCCAGCAGGGTTGCTTCCTGCTCCTGTTCCGAGCGTGAGATATAAACACGATATCCCTCGAAGTCTCTGGTGCGGGTCATCGGATCGATATTGTTTTCCGTATCGTAACCGTTCCACCTGAGAATAATACGCCCTTCTTCCGTCCGAATACGAACTTCCGGCGGCGGTGGAGGAGTCGCTCCTCGATAGTCCGGCACGCCGTCTCCTTCGTAAAACACTCGGGTCGATTCCCTGGTCACGGGATCATAGTGTATGAACGCCCGTCCCGAGTCGCCGTCCTGATCGGTGTCAACTCCCGGGTTGTCATAAATGACTTTGGCCCACCGGACATTGGTGACAAGGTCGTCAAGATTAAGATAATCCAGGTACGGCTGCGGGTTGCGGGCGTCAAACAGTTCCCGGTAAGCCATGGGGTCGGTATGGGCATCTTCACCGACAGCAAAAACGACCGCGAAATTCTCCACCTCGCCTTTCGGCAGATCGAACGGTCCGAATGAGAGAACGATGTTGGGCTGCTGGCTGGTGATGTTTCTCGTGGCGCTGCGCGGCGGAGGCAGCCAGCCGTCATCGGTATGATCCATCGCGGATTCGAACCCTCCATAGTCCACCTCCGGTTTGGACATAAGGTAGTAGCGATTCTTGTCGCTCAGCGGCATACCCAGCCCGCCGTAAAACATCCGCAGAGGGTACCCCGGAGTTTGTTCGCGTCTCGGCCCCCAGTTGTAAGTCGGACCCCGGGCGCCGTTCCACCAGTTGAAATTGAAGTTGACGGCGCCTTCGGGAACTTTCAGGGGAGCAATGCCGAAGGCGTGAGGAGTCCGGACAAAATCCCAACCGAAAGTCTGCGACCAGCCGTCCTTATCGACTATCCACGCGGTCCGCAAAAGTTCCTCCCCCAGTTCCTCAAACTCGTGCGGCCTCGAATAAATAAATCCTTCCACATCATCAGGCATGGGATATGGCATTTCACCCCGATGATGAACACACCCGGCATAATAAATCCCCACCCAGGCCGACTTTATCGTGTCGGTGCCGATATTGGCAATCCGGTAATTGACAATCACGAAGTCCCGCGCGTACCGATGCGACCAGGAATAACTCGACTGCATTACCTCCAGATACAAGGGCTTATGGCTGCGATTGTCATAGCTGTTGTATGGCACAAAAGGATTGTCCTCGAAAGTGTCCGTGTAAGTGGCGTGGTATTCGATTTCACCGGTGGCTTTCCGGTCGAAAAACGGGGAATTGGGGATATTGGACCTGGTCTCGAAATCGCCAAAAGGATAAAAATCAGGATTGAACTCTGTCTGTCCGATCTCGTCAACTGTAGTGCTCACCAGAGTATCATCCCCCAGAACTCCGCCTATCCAGAGACCTGCATAGTAACCGTGCTGAACACGGGAATAGGTCGGATAATAAAACGACGGGGCGGTTTTACGTTCCGAGGGAAGCTGCTGATTGAACCAGTTCCCGAAGATTCCGTTGTTGGTGATAGTCGCCCAGAGATAGCCGTTGGTGTGGATACGTGAGTTGTAGTTGGGAAACCTGGCCGATGCCTTGGGCAATTGGTGACCTTTGGTCATCTGGTTGTAATCACGCGGCGGTGGGATCGAGTCGTTTTCCTGAGCATAACTCGGCTGTAAAAAAACGGCTGTCAGCAAAAACATGGTAAGCGACAGCCGGGCCAATCTTGCGGCAGCCAGAATCAAAGTCGTCATTTTCGCAACCGGACCAATATAAATCATAAACCGGACTTGTTCAACCTCTATCTATAGCTATACAACCGACGGAAAGGGGATTTGTGCAAAGTTATTCGACCATTGACAAGAAATGAGTCGGCCATCTTTCCATTTGTTCGCCCCCCCTCATCAATTCAGCATATCTCCCGGCCCCACTTTCTGATAATGCTTTAATAAATGATACAGGTCCGGATGCCGGTTGCTTGTCTGAAGCAAAAAACTGCACAACGACATTGTTCCGGCGTACGTAATCATCTGCAAAGCAACGATATAACAACTCGCAACAATGCGGTATGCTAATTGCTCTGAAGTTCTTCAAAAATATATAGAGGAATTAAACATGAGAAATGCCCTTATTTTTCTTGTCGGATGTCTCTTGAGCGCTGTCAGTGCGTTTGCCGGTGATGCTTAT
>JAJRTA010000070.1 GCA_024278515.1 Candidatus Zixiibacteriota bacterium | reverse complement strand
GTTGCTTTTGCTCATCTGATTTTCAATATATTCGGAATTGCGATATTCTGGCCTCTCAAAAGCATTCCCATTTACCTGGCCAAAACGCTGGGGAAATTTACGGCCAAATCCAAACTGGTTCCTATTGCGTATATTATAGTAGTGTTCTTTTTGATACCGGGAATCGTTATTTATATAATGGAGTAAATAAGTATGTTTAATAAGTTCAAAGAGCTGTTCAGCTCGGAAAACCTTCTTGATACCGCTTTCAAGACGACTCTCACCATGATGGAGTTCGACCAGAAAATGTACGATGCCGCTCGCAGGACTCTGCGCGAATCCGACGGGGTCGAGCTGCCGTTAGATATCAAAAAGACCGATCGCAAGATCAACAAGTTCGAGCGCGAAGTTCGTCGTCAGGTGATGACCCATCTGACCATCGCCGGAACACATAACCTTGCTCCCGGCATGGCCCTGATCTCGATCGTAATCGATGTTGAACGTATCGGCGACTACACCAAGAATATCGTCGACCTCGCCACCATGCACAAAAAGCGTCTTAACGGCGGAAAACATGAAGATATGCTGCAGGAGATCGAAAAGACCATCGAAGAAGCATTCGGTAAAGTAATAGCCGTGCTGGAATCTCACGACAAAAAGGTGGCTCGTGAAGTCATGCTGGCCGAGGTTGAAATAAGTAAGAAGGCAGAAGCGATCATTGCGGATATCGTAGCGGGGCAGGTTGAAGGCATGGACACTTCAGACGCGGTGACATTGAGCATGTACGCCCGCTTTTTGAAACGGATCTATGCTCACCTGACCAATATCGCCAGTTCGATAGTCAATCCGTTCCCCCGGATCAGCTTCAGAGAAAAAAAGAAAAAGTAGCCGGTTATTTCTTTTTAAGACCGAGCCCGGTGCGCAGGGTCGGTATCAGGTCACGCCGATGCAGTACATGGTACACAACGGCAAGCAGCAGGTAAACGACCATTACCTCCAGACGTATCTCCGAAAAAATAAGCTGGGCCAGAAACAGTATCACCAGAGCAATCCCCTCGGTCCGGTTGAACTTGAGATTCACGATAACAGCAACCGCAAACAAAGACTGGGCCGCCGTGAGCAACAGCTCGTGATCCTGTCTGACATCCAGAACGAACGGGCGGACAGCTCCGCTTGAGATCGAAAACACCAGTGGGATAGTTCCAACCAGCAGGGTCCACTGGTTCACTTTTGAAGATATCAAAGCCTTCAATGCCGACCCGGCGGCCCCGCGCAGCGCCCAGGTGGAGGCAACAATGAACTCTGGCGCTTCCGAAGCCAGAGGAGCCAGCCACTGCACAAGGTAAAACTCATCGATACCGAATGCCTTCCCCATCTCAACAAGCGATTCCGCAAACGGTTCAGCCGAAAAGAAAATCACCGCCCCGGCCCAGGCGAACAGAAAGACGGTCATGGCGCGACGCGGCCCGTTTTTCATGTTGGCCACGATCTTCACCGGACCGACAAACTCCGGTTCCTCCGACTCCATCTGAGCCGCCCGACGGGTGTACATAGCAAAAAGAGTGACCAGAATCACGGTGTCGATCAGGTTCAGACTGCCCTTCAGGGGAATGGTGAACGAATAAAGCGTAGCCATAGCCAGGTAGAAGATCTCAACCCGCTGAGTTGAATCCATAATGATCTGCTTGCGCTTTTTTGCGATCACATACAGGAACAATACAGCCGGCCAGCCCAGACCAACCAGTAGTCGGTTAGCGCCGGTCATATTGGCGATGGCGTAATGGGCCTGCTCGGGATCGTGGGCCGCTTTCCATGTAAAGACAAAATCCACCGCGTACTCAGGCAGAACCGCCAATAACGCGAGAATCGCCACGGCCAGCGATTCCGATATATCGATCTGCGCCGCCTCAGCCGCCCATGACAGAAAGAAGGCTCCGCTGAAAATAGCCATACCGAAAAGCAAACTGCCCAGTAGAGGAGTTACATGGGCATGGGTCGCCCCCAGGTACAAGCCGGGAATCGTGGCTATAAACGACAGGGTCATAAGGATGTAATTACCCGGCGTGGTAGTGTATTTTCCCGGCTGGTGACTCATAACGGTAAAGGTAAAGGCTGCAACAGATCAGCCCCTGATGACCATGCTGACGATATCTTTGCGCAGTAATACCCCGACCAGGTTCTGCCCCTCGCACACGAACACCCGGCGTACATCCTTGAAGATCATCATCGCGGCTACTTCCACAATTCTGGTTTCCGGTGTCGTAACTTCGAAATCGGAACGATATAGCTGCGAGACTTTGATTTTGTCTTCCTGTTTGAGCAGTTCTTCAAATGGCTCGACATCCATCGAGTAGTTGAGATTCGAAATCAGCGATTTATAATCGGGCAACGCCGCCTTGATCAGATCACGGTCGTCGATAACCCCCAGCAACTTACTGTTTTCATCAACGACCGCCAGGGCCGACAGCCGGTAGCGAAACATCTCGTTGGCCACATCCTTGAGCGTATTGTCCGGCGTTACCCGGGCTACCTTGTGCCGCATGACATCTTTGACCATCAGTTCTTTGTCGACCTGAAGACCGGCATCGCTGATCAGTTTTATCAGATCAGCCGGTCGGGTAACGGCCAGAACTTTCTCAAGCGTCCCTTCAACCCGTCCAAACGCCGCCAGCCCCGACAGCATCTGCAGGTACAGTTTCGCAATAGTCGACGGCGTCAACAAAAGACAAACTACATGCAGCGGGACACCATCAATGGTTTTGCCTTCAAGGCCGCTTTTCGACACACCGATCAGGATGTAAAGTTCGTTCACGGCATCGGTACGGGCGTGGGGAAAGGCGAACCCGTGACCGTAAGACGTATTCTCGATCTCCTCACGATCCCTGATTGATTTCAGGATCGAATCAAAATCAAGCATCACGCCTTCATCCTTGATAAGTCCCAGAAGCTCTACGATAGCTTCGTCCTTTGTCTTCGCCTGAAGGTTAATCGAGATTCGGCGCTCCATTACCAGGTTGGCCAGATTCACTTGATTACCTCTCTATTATCATTGGAACTACTTTTCGGGTTATACTCAAACGCCGGGGACGACCCAACTCCGCAGATCGGATACGCCACACTCAAACCATCCGTTGTAACAGGACCGGTCACGCGTATGCAATAAAAAGGCCGTAAAAGAGACTCTACCATACCAACCAGATACTTCAGGACAGGACAGATGATATGGAGAATAATGGAAGCCAAAACGCCAGATAGAAAATGGCGCTTGACAATCACTGAGAATGTGTCAAGCAACTTCATGAAACAACCTGTCTTTGTTAATATGCGAGAGAATTATAGCTTTACACCAGAAAAGTGTCAACTATTATCGAATGATCAACGCGGTATCACGCCAGCCGCGCTCGGAATATCAGTGACAAATTTCAGGATCGGTTCGGGATATAGCCCGAAAAGAATCACACCGATCAGACCAATAGCTATTACCGTTGCCGCCGGCACGCCGGGTTTCAGACGATACGGCGATACCGTGCCGGAGAAGTACATCTGCTTGATAACGTTGGCGTAGTAATAAAGTGAGAAGACTGCTGTAATCAATCCGACCCCGGCCACCCAGTAGAGCCATGTATAGGCATCATTATACGAGGCCATCGAGACAGCAGCCGCAAAGACTTTATACTTGGCCAGAAAACCGGCCAGCGGAGGAATACCGGCCAGCGACAGCAGGAATATGGCCAGCGAGGCGGAAACAGCCGGCGAAGACTGCGCAAGGCCGCGATAGGTTCCCAACTGACAGGAACCGGTTTTGTCTTCAACCACCGCGACCACAGCGAAAGCGCCCATATTGGCGAACATGTAGGCGAAGATATAAAAACTGACCGACTCCAGACCCCATTCGTTCACAGCCACCATACCGATCATAATATATCCGGCCTGGGCGATAGACGAGTAAGCCAGCATTCGCTTGATATTGGTTTGACGAATCGCCACCACATTACCCAGAATCATCGCCGCACAAGCCATGATACCGACCATGTAGCCCCAGTCGTTGGGAGCATGCTCGGCGCCCCAGAACGCCCACAGACCATTTATCATTATCTTGGCGAAAGCAACCAGCCCGGCCGCCTTGGAGCCTACGGACAGAAATGCGGCTATCGGAGTAGGTGAGCCTTCGTACACATCGGGAGCCCACTGGTGAAACGGCGGCAACGAGATTTTGAAACCGAGTCCGGCGACGATGATAATTACCGCGATCATCGGCACCACCCCGAGAGAACCATAATGGATAAACATAGCCGCCAGGTTCATCTTCATCGGCACGATCTCGGTTGTCACGGAAAGACCATAGAGGAACGAGATACCGTACACGAGCAGGGCCGAAGAAAAGGCTCCGTAAACAAAGTACTTAATCCCTGCTTCCACCGACAGTTTGTCGTCCTTGTAGAAGGCGGCCAGTATAAACAACGGGATAGTGGTCAGTTCCAGCCCGATCCAAAGCGACAACAACTCCTGCGACGATGCCAGAAACATCATGCCGAGGGTGGACATCAGAATCAGACCGTAATACTCTCCACGATGATTGACAATTTTCTCCCGCATAAGGCCGAACGAGCTTCCCACGGCCATGAAAGCGGCCCCGAGGAAAATAATCTTGAAGAACAGGGCCATCGGCTCGTTGAAAAACATGCGGCCGAATCCGCGACCATAGCCGGTAGTCGCAAGTAGCGCACCGCAGATCAGCAATCCGGCCAGAGTCAAATAACCAACCGCATCACCTTTCTTACGCCTGGTTATGACATCGAACATGATTACCACAACAGACCAGAGAAACAGGAAAATCTCCGGCAGCATCATTCGCAGGTTGTAATCAGGCAGTTGAAAATCCATCGTTTTACCGCGCCATCAAGGTAACTAAATGCTCCAGCGTCGCGTTCAGCAAAATACTGAGAGGTTTGGGATAAATACCCACAAACAGGGTCAGCAGCATCAAGGGAACCACAGTCACCAGTTCGCGTATGTTAATATCTTTAAGTCCGCCCCATCTGGCGATGTCGAACTCACCGAGGAAGACACGCTGTACCATGCGAAGCATATAAGCGGCCCCAAGCACCACACCCAGAACCGAGATACCGACCAAAACTTTGTTCAGAGCCGAGAAGGCCCCGACAAAGATCATGAATTCGCTTATAAACCCGCTCATACCGGGCAACCCCAGAGCGGCCATGGAAAAGAACACCATGATACCGGAGTAAACCGGTAGTTTTGCCCCGAGACCGCCGAAGGCCGCAATTTCACGAGTGTGCGCACGGTCATAAATTACACCGACCAGCAAAAATAAAGCGCCGGTGATCAACCCGTGCGAAATCATCTGGAACATACATCCGGCAATGGCCGTCACCGACGACACCGCCGCCAGCGCCAACATGCAGTAACCCATGTGCGATACCGATGAATACGCCACCAGTTTTTTGAGGTCCTTCTGAGCCATTGAAACCAGAGCGCCATAAATAATAGCGATCACTCCCAGAAGCGCGATCCAGAACGACAACGTGCGTAACGCCTCCGGAAACATCGGCCAGCTTATCCTGAGCATGGCGTAAGTCCCCATCTTCAGAAGCACACCGGCCAGGATTACAGACACAGCGGTCGGCGCTTCCACGTGCGCATCGGGCAGCCAGGTGTGGAACGGCCAGACCGGCACCTTGATGGCGAACGCGATGAAGAAGAAAATGAAACAGACCATCTGCAACGTATGCGACAACGCCGGGCTGGTTTCAATGAGCGTCATCATATTCAGCGTATGCGGCTCGGAGGTGAAGTACAGTATCAGAATAGAGACAAGCATGAATATCGAGCCGAACAATGTGTACAAAAAGAACTTGATCGCGGCGTATTCTTTGCGCGGCCCGCCCCAGACACCGATAAGAAAATACATCGGAACCAGCATGATCTCCCAAAACACATAGAACAGAAAGAAATCGAGCGCCACGAACACGCCCATCATACCTGCTTCAAGCAACAGGAAGAATGCAAAATACTCCTTAACCCGATTGGTAATGCCGAAAGACGCTATCAACGAAATTGTGCTCAACAACCCGGTCAGGAAAAGCATCGGCACCGAGATACCGTCAACACCGAGATAGTACTGAATATTCAGGCTCGGAATCCAGTTGAACGGCCCCTCCACATAGGCCATGGCCGCCGAATGCGAAAAATTGAAGAAATAGTCCCAGGTGAGCCAGAAGGAGACAAACATCGGGAACAAACTGATGATAGTCGATGTCCACCGGATCGCCTTGTGGCTTTCCTTGGGCAACAGCATCACCACCCCCATCCCGAGAAGCGGGACGAATATCAATGAACTCAGTATAGGAAATTCCATAACGTAAATCTATCCTCCAAACTCAGATAGTTTCTTCCTGTTTTGTCTCCGTGGTTGGTGACTGCCGCCCGATAGATCTTGACATAAGAGCAAGCAGTATAATTCCTATGGCCAGCAGAATCGACAACAGCGGCAACCCGGCCTCAGCATCGGGCGATCCCGACTCAAGTTTAACCATCGCCATCAGCACGATAAGCATTATCGCAAAGAAAGTGTAAAACTGGACTCGTCCGGTCTGCAGGTAGCGCAGAAGATTGCCGGACATACGAACAATCCAACCGGCACCGTTAACGGCGCCGTCAACAATCCACTTATCAAACCACATTTTGATATCGGACCACAGTATCGTAAACCAGGCCGCGCCGTTCACCAACCCGTCGATAATACCGGCGTCGAAACGCCACATTAAGCGACCCAGGGCCAAAATCGGCTGAAGCAGAATGAAATCATATATTTCATCGAAATAGAATTTGTTATACGACAGCTTGTGAAGAACTTTGAATCTTTCAGCCAGTTGGTCAGCCGATATCGACTGTTTGTAATATATCAGGTAGGCCAGACCTATCCCGGAAACAGCCACAATGGTCGAGACGATCATCAAAAGCCAGTTGGCATGAGGGTGATAAGGTTCGCCATGCGACACAAACGATGCAAACCCATGCTGGAGCCAGGGTATGCCCACCCACCCGGCGCAGACTGAAAGGACGGCCAGAAAAATCAGCGGATAGGTCATCACCTTTGGTGATTCGTGGGCATGATCGAATCGTTCCTGTTCGCGCGGCTGACCAAAGAAAGTCAGGAAACAGAGGCGGAACATGTAGAACGCCGTCATGAACGCTATCAACAACGTTATGATAAAGAAAACCGGATGATGCGACGAAGCGGCCACGATTTCATCCTTGGACCAGAACCCGGACAGCGGGAAAATACCGGCAATAGACAAAGAAGCAATGATGAAGGTCGGTCCGGTGATTTTGAGTTTGCTGAGCAGTCCGCCCATCTTCCGGATATCGTTGGTGTGCACCGCGTGAATAACCGATCCGGCCCCGAGGAACAACAGGCCCTTAAAAAATGCATGGGTCATCAGGTGGAAAGTGCCGGCGTAATATCCGGGCGAATGGACACCGGTAGCGGTGTCATAGCCGTACAAACCCAGGGCCATAATCATATAGCCGAGCTGACTGCAGGTCGAGTAAGCCAGCACTCTCTTGATGTCGTTTTGGGTCAGGGCGATCGAGGCCGCCATGAGCGAAGTCACCAGACCAATCACCGCCACCACCATCGAGGCCTCGGCCGATCCGACAAACACCGTCATTGCCCGCGCCACGAGGTACACCCCGGCGGCTACCATCGTAGCGGCATGGATCAGCGCCGACACCGGCGTGGGGCCTTCCATCGCATCGGGGAGCCAGACATGCAACGGGAACTGGGCCGATTTACCGACCGCGCCGCAGAAGATGAAGATCGCCGCCGCGGTCAGAATACCGGTCGGTATCATTCCGCCGGCCACCTGATCGAAAACTTCACCGTAGTTAAAAGTTCCGGCATACACCGATAACAGGAACAAACCGACCAGAAATCCCAAATCCCCAACCCGCGTGGTCAGAAACGCTTTCTTGCAGGCATTGGCCGCCGAAGCTTTTTCAAACCAGAAGCCGATCAACAGGTAACTTGTCAGGCCCACCAGCTCCCAGAAGATAAAGATCATGAAGAAGTTGTTGGCCAGAACCAGCCCCAGCATACTGAACAAAAACAGCGACAGGTACGAGAAAAACCTGCTGAACCTTGGGTCACCGTGCATATAGCCGACCGAGTAAATCTGCACACATGAGCCGACCGTAGTCACCACCACCAGCATCACCGCGGCCAGCGGATCGATCAGGATACCTATCTCCGGCGCAAACCGAATAATATCAACAAATTTATAAAACGCTTCGTAGGGTTGACCATGCGAACCGAGTTGTTCGATCAGCACTGTCACCGACATCACCCACGAAGTCAGAATCATGGCGATTGAAAAACCGGCCGAGAGCTTCTCGTTCCACCGGAAGAAGAAGACTATCATCACAAAGGACAACAGCGGCAACAATGCTATCAAAAATGAGTATTCAGTCATGCCCGTTTATCCTCTACCATTTCATCACATTAACATTATCCATGCCGATCCCGCGCCAGTTGCGATAGACCAAAAGCACGATAGCCAGTCCGACCACGGCTTCCGCGGCCGCAACTACTATTATGAACAGGGCAAACATCTGTCCCAC
>JAJRTA010000069.1 GCA_024278515.1 Candidatus Zixiibacteriota bacterium | reverse complement strand
CATGCCGACCTTCCCTACGTCGGATCGGTCGGCGGAGCCCTGGCGGTTGGATTGAGCGGCAGGATGCACGGTCATGATGTGCCGCTGAGCCGGTATTTCCTGCAGGCGGAGATAGTCACCCCCGAGGGAGAAATAATCACGCCCGGCTCGGTCTGTTTCAAGTCGGTTTCCGGTTACGATATCGTCAAAATTTTCGCCGGTTCATGGGGGCTGCTCGGGTTCATTGTCAATGCCTCGTTAAGAGTAATGCCGGGCACCGCGCGCGAGGATTACCGCACCATGCAACAGAACGATCTCAACCGGCACGGTCTGGTAAGAGATCTTACGGAAACATCTGACGATCCGGATGCTCTCTATACCCGGAAAATCAAACGCAAATTCGACCCCAACAATATTCTGCCCGTTATCTGAACATATCCGATACACCGCAATGGAAACAATGGGGATGGTTTGTTGTTGATGAACATACTGATGGCCGGATTAACAAGGAGAGATATATGACCAACGCAAATCCCAATTCCAAAGTGGCTGTTCTTGGCGCCTCGACCAACGAAGAACGTTATTCATTTCAGGCGGTCAAAATGCTGAAGGAGCATGGGCATGTTCCTATCCCGGTACATCCGTCCGGCCATGTGGTCGACGGCCTTACCGCGGTGAAAGATCTTGGTGAGATTGACGACAATGTCGATACCCTGTCGGTCTATGTGAATCCTAAAATATCCTCCGGGCAGCTTGACGCCATTCTCAGTCTCAAACCGAGGCGGGTAGTGTTCAATCCGGGCGCGGAAAACGGCGAGCTGGCCGAAAAACTGAAAGCGGCCGGGATCGAAGTTATCGAGGCTTGTACGCTGGTTATGCTCCGCACCGGCCAGTTTTAACTTATTATTGAGTACGAACAACCCAAAGCCGACTTACCGCAATTTCTGACATCGAGGGCAATAGTGCGCCGACCGCGAACCGATTTTTTCGCGCACGATTTTACTTCCGCAACGGACACACGGGTTCCCCTCGTTGTTATAGGCCCGAAGGTATTTTTGGAACGAACCTGCCTGACCGTTCACTCCGACATAGCTGTCCACTGATGTGCCCATCAGTTTAATCGCTTTTCTGAGCAGGCGGCGGATATGGCCGTGCAATTCAGTCAACTTCGCTTTTGAGGGAGCGTCGGTCGATCTGCGCGGATGAATACGAGCGAAGTAGAGCGATTCATCGGCGTAGATATTCCCCAGCCCGGCCAGAAAAGTCTGATCCAGCAGAGCCGGTTTGATCATGCGGGGGCGGCGTCGGCACAGGTCGACAAACTCTTCGGAAGTAATATCAAACGGCTCCGGTCCCAGACCGGCCAGAGCGGGATGAGTGTAAAGTTCATCATCGGGGAAAAGCCGCAACCTTCCGAACCGTCGGTAATCATTGAACCTTAGTTGATACCCGTTGCGGGACGATTTCCCGGACGGCTTAAAATCGAACCGGACCAGATCATGTTTATCTACCGGCTCGGTTGAAGGAACCCAGAAAAAATGCCCGGTCATTTTCAGATGAACCCACAAGGTCAATCCCCCGGAAAGACGTACGAACAGGTTTTTGCCGCGCCGGGTAATATCCTCGATTTTTCGACCGGACAGAAGATGATCGAAACTGTGCGGACGCAACGACGCGCTGATCTCAATAGATGCAGGCGGGGCCTGCGAATGCTCTACCCGGGCGATTGTCCGTCCCAGGATCGTTTCCCGCAGTCCGCGCGCAACTGTTTCAACTTCCGGCAGTTCCGGCATGGCCAGCAATCCCGTATCTGGTTAACATCCGGGGTGAAGTAAAGCCAAACAGCGACCCGGGGCAAGCGGATAACCATGTGCGCAAACAAAGAGGTTGTCCGGTTACGGCAGGCACCATATATTCGCTGGCAAACTCAGGAGGTTGTGTTGGCGCGTGTAAACAATCCCAAAGCTGATGAAATCCTCGACAAGCAATTTGATGTTCTGGATCATGGTTTTGTCCGGCTGATCGACTACATGGGTTCCGACGCCGCGATTGTTCAGGCGGCGCGGGTGAGTTACGGCGACGGGACAAGGAAGGTCTCCGAAGATCGCGGGCTGATCCGTTACCTGATGCGTCACCGTCACACCTCTCCGTTTGAGATGGTCGAGTTCAAGTTCCATGTCAAACTGCCTATTTTCGTTGCCCGCCAGTGGATCCGCCACCGTACGGCCAATGTCAACGAACTTTCCGGGCGTTACTCGGTGATGAAAGAGGAGTTTTATATCCCGGACGAGGACAATATCCGTCCCCAGTCGTCTGATAACAAGCAGGGGCGGGCATCGGAAATGGCGCCGGAGGATCTGTGTCGACGGTTTGTCGAGTATCTGAACAAATCGCAGAAAGACGCCTACAGTAACTATCAAAAGTTTGTCGGGGATGATCTGGCGCGTGAGATTGCCCGGATCAACCTGCCGTTATCGTTGTACACTGAATGGTACTGGAAGATCGACCTGCACAACCTGTTTCATTTCCTGAGACTGCGTCTTGACCCGCACGCTCAGCTTGAAATTCGCCTGTACGCTGAGATTATGGCCGACATGGTTAAAACGGTCTGCCCGGTGGCCTGCGAGGCTTTCGAAGATTTTATCCTGAACTCGGTCACTTTCTCCGGACCGGAGCTGGAGATTCTTAAAGACTCTCTCTCTACGTTCAAGCTGAAAAAAGATGAACTGGTCGCCCGCGGCCTCTCTTCGGGTGAGGCGACCGAACTGATCCGGAAACTGAAGCGTCTGAAATAACACGGCGCGATATATTCGTCTTATCGTTACTAATCTCTTCTGCACCGTGGCCTTCTCGCGTATATTCCGCCATGTATGAGGCTGACATGAATACTGACTCAATGATCAATGGAGAATATACATGATGAAGTACAAACTACTCGGCAGAAGCGGCCTGAGGGTCTCGGAGCTTTGTCTCGGCACGATGACCTTCGGCGAAGAGTGGGGCTGGGGCTCAGACAAGACCGAAAGCCGCAAGGTGTACGACACATTCGTTGAAGCGGGCGGTAACTTTATCGACACGGCCAACCGTTACACCGAGGGGACCAGCGAGAAATACTGTGGAGAGTTTATTGCTTCCGAGCGGGAGAAAATTGTTCTGGCCACCAAGTACACGTTGTACACGAATCACGGCGACCCCAACTCGGCCGGGAACCACCGCAAGAACATGGTCCAGGCGGTGGAGAACAGCCTGAAGCGTCTCAATACCGACTACATTGATCTCTATTGGCTACATGCCTGGGATTTTCTGACCCCGGTTGATGAAGTCATGCGGGCCTTCGACGATCTGGTAAGGTCCGGCAAGGTACTCTATATCGGCATCTCCGATACACCGGCCTGGGTTGTGTCACGAGCCAATATGATGGCCGAACTGCGCGGGTGGACACAGTTTGTCGGACTGCAGATCGAGTACAGCCTGCTGGAACGTACGGTTGAGCGTGAACTGTTGCCGATGGCTCGCGAACTGAACCTGGCGGTAACGCCGTGGGGAGCGATCGGGGGTGGTGTTCTTACCGGCAAATATTCAAGCCGTAAGGGCGTTATCGAAGGCAAACGTTACAAAGAGGGTGACCCGATCGATCGCTTGAGTGATCGCAGTCTGACTATTGCCGACGAAGTGGTTAAGATCGCCGATGAAATCGGCTGTCCGTCCGCGCAGGTGGCAATCAACTGGGTGCGACAACAGGAGGGTTTGATTATCCCGATTATCGGCGCGCGAACGGCGGAGCAGTTGAAGCAGAACCTTGCTTGTCCGGACAGCCCGTTATCCGATGAACATCTGAAACGACTCGATGAGATCAGCAAAGTTGATTTAGGCTTCCCTCATCATTTTCTGTCGAAAGAGTTTATCCGTGACCTTGTTTACGCCGGTTGCCGGGATAAGATCGAGCGGTGAAGGGAAATAACTACTCCAGCTCAGCGATCCGTTTGTTGATATGTTCCCAGATTTCGGGCCAGGAATGGTCGTACCCCTCTTTTTTGTAGGCTTCGCGGGCCCGTCTGAGCAGAGCTAACCCTGCCGCTTTGCGACCAAGCCCGATTTCCGTTTCACCGAGATCCTCGCAGGCCTGACCGATCGCCGAGTAATCTTCTATCCGTTCCGCCCAGGCCAGGACCGGACGAAGCCACCTTCCCGCTTCTTCATATTCCCCCAACAGGCGATAGGTCATCCCGATATGATAGTCGGCTAACAGCTTGGCTGTTTCGCCGGAGAAACGCCAGTGATACTCACGGGCATTGATATAACATACCAGCGCCGAATCGAACTGTCTCATATCATAGTAGGTCCCGGCCAGGTTGTTCCACAGCGGTCCCAGCCATCGTTCCTCGGAGTGGGCGTCGGCCATCTCGATCCCCCGCCGCCCCCATTCAACCTGGTCATCAGGGGACTCAGCCACAATCGCGATCATGTGCGCGGCGTCGACCGCCCGTCCGGCGAGAGCGTTGGAATCGCAGTATTCGAACATCTGCTCGAATGTTTTGCGTGCTTCCTGAAGATCTCCCGCTTTCCACTCAAAGCGGCCCTTTACACCGAGATAACGCGACCAGCCCATCGGATCATTCTCGGAAGCCCTCCCTTCAGCCTGTGCCAGATACTCCTCACCGGTTTCACGATCGCCCAGAATCAGGTTCATCCGCGCCACCTGAGAAAGCGCTTCAACCTCGACCGAACGGTTGAACTCTTTGCGGGCGGCCTCTACCACCTCAAGGTATTTCCCCAGAGCCGAGTCGTAGTCCCGGGTCTGAAAAATATCATCCGCCTGAGATAACAACTCACTGGCTGTCGGGTCGTCACTGGACAATTTGCCTCCTCTCTTATTTACTTCCACCCCGTTTGCCGTCGTACAGAAAAGAACCAGCGAAAAAGCTATAATTGCCGATTTCATGTTTTTTGCTCCAAAACATCGTCAGGTTTTTTCCCGCGCTTTATCGTGTTAAGTATAAGATATTTATGAGCATCGGTCACCCCTTTACTGTATAACGGGAAAACGAGCTTTTGAATTGACCGGCCGGTCCGGTGTTCCTATATTCCACCACTTAAGAGGCAGTGGATGCCGGTCGAATAGTATGAAAAACGGACGGAAACGTTAAGCGATCGGGGGATCGAACAAAATATGCGCGCACTGATAACCGGAATAACCGGACAGGATGGTTCTTACCTTGCGGAACTGTTGCTGGAAAAAGGGTACGAAGTAGTCGGGATGGTTCGTCGGGCCTCGACCGAATCGGCCGAACGAATCGATCATATAAAGGATAAGATCAGTTTCGCCCAGGCGGACCTGTTGGATCAACAGTCGATCCTGCGGGTGATTGACGAGCACCGGCCCGATGAAGTCTACAATCTCGCCGCCCAGTCGTTCGTGCCGACCAGCTGGGCGCAGCCGGTTCTGACCGGTGAGTTTGACGCCCTCGGCGTAACCAAGATGCTCGAGGCTATCCGTCAGGTGGACAAGAACATCAGGTTCTACCAGGCGTCATCGTCGGAGATGTTCGGCCGGGTGCAGGAAGTACCCCAGAAAGAGACCACACCGTTCTATCCGCGTTCACCATACGGGGTGGCCAAAGTTTACGGCCACTGGATCACGGTCAATTATCGCGAAAGCTACGGCATTAAAGCCAGCAGCGGGATCCTGTTCAACCATGAATCGCCGCGCCGCGGACTTGAGTTTGTCACCCGTAAGATTACCGACGGTGTGGCCCGTATAAAGCTCGGCCTGGCCGACAAACTGGCCCTGGGCAACCTTGACGCCAAACGTGACTGGGGATTCGCCGGTGATTATGTGCGCGCGATGTGGATGATGCTTCAGCATGAGGAAGCGGACGATTTTGTCATTTGCTCAGGCAGCACGCACTCGGTTCAGGAGTTTGTCGAGGCGGCTTTTTCGCATGTCGATCTCGATTACAAAAAGTATGTCACTGTTGATCCGCGTTTTGTCCGACCGGCTGAAGTCGATCTGCTTCTGGGTGATCCGGAGAAAGCCAGAAAAATCCTCGGCTGGGAGCCGTCAGTGACTTTTGAAGGCCTTGTGAAAATGATGGTCGATGCCGACATGGAGCGACTGTCCGCAAAGTGATCATTTCACGCTGTTTGAAAACTTCCGCAGCAGGTAAACTTCTATGACCGGACAGGGATCGTCGGGTACAGTATTGATAACGGGAATCGCCGGGTTCGCCGGTTCACATCTGGCCGAGGAACTGCTCAACACGGGCTACCGGCTTGTCGGCGCGATCCATCCGAAAGAACCTGTCGCCAATATCGCCCATATTAAATCGCAACTTGAACTGGTCAGGCTGGATATCACCAATTCCGCCCGGGTGGAAGCGGTAGTCAGGAAAGTAAAACCGCGGTATATCTGTCATCTGGCCGCCCTGGCTTCGGTCTGGCGGTCGTTTGAAGACACTCAGAAAGTGTTTCGGGTCAATTTCGACGGAACCGTCAATCTGCTTGAGGCGGCCTATGGACTGGGTCGGCTCGACAAGTTTCTGTATGTAAGTTCAGCCGAATGTTATGGAATGTTCAGCCCTAAAAACAAAACACTCACCGAGGACCAGCCGCTGAACCCGATTTCACCTTACGCTCTTTCCAAAGCGGTAGCCGAACAAGCCTGCTGTTACTATCATAACCGGAATGGTTTGCCGGTGACGATTTCACGATCATTTCCCCATACCGGCCCGCGGCAGTCGACCGATTTCGTTGTTCCTTCGTTTGCAAGGCAGATAGCAGAACTTGAGAACTCTCGCCGGAAGCCTGTCATCCGGGTCGGGAATCTTTCAACCAGAAGGGATTTCTCCGATGTTCGTGATATCGTGCGGGGGTACCGGCTGTTGCTCGAACGGGGTAAACCGGGCCGGGTGTATCAGCTTTGTTCGGGCCGGACGGTTGCGATACAGACTATTCTGGACAACCTGATTAAAATGTCCTCTCGAAAATTAACGGTTGAAGTCGACCGATCCCGCCTGCGCAAGGCCGATATTCCGGTTCAACGGGGAAGTAACCGGCGGGCGGTTCAAGAGTTGGGTTATGCAAGTCGATACAGTCTGAAAGAGACTCTTCGTGACACTTTGGATTATTTCAGAGATCAGGTTCATTTCCACGCGGGACGAACGATCTCAGGAGTTAAATGACAGATGGCAAAGAAAAACAGTAAAAGACCGGCAACGCTTTCCAACCTGATAGACAAAATCAAAGACCGCTCCGCCCGGGTGGGTGTGATCGGGCTGGGCTATGTCGGCCTGCCGCTTTCGATCGAACTGGCGCGAGTCGGTTTCAAGGTTACCGGATTCGATATTTCAAAAAACAAGATCAGGCTGCTCAATTCCGGAAAGTCGGATATCGATGACGTCCCCGACAGCGATGTGGCCGAGATGGTCAGTTCCGGGTATTTCAAGGCTACCGATGACCCCAAAAAACTGGCCCGGATGGATACTATCTCCATCTGCGTACCGACGCCTCTGTCGAAAACCAAGGACCCGGATGTCAGTTATATTCTTTCGGCCATGGAGTGGGTAAAAAAACATATCGGCAAAGGGACGCTGGTCGTGCTCGAATCGACCACTTATCCCGGTACCACCGAGGATTTGATACTCCCGCTTCTTGAAGAAAGCGGCATGAAGGCGGGCGAGGATTTCTTTTTAGCCTTTTCCCCCGAACGGGTCGATCCCGGTAACGCCGTGTACACTACCAAGAACACACCGCGCGTAGTCGGCGGTATCACTCCGGCCTGCACACGGGCGGCAAAGGTATTCTACGAGCAGACGATTCCCAATATTCACGCGGTATCCTCCACCAAAGCAGCCGAAATGGTCAAGCTCCTTGAAAACACTTTCCGTTCGGTCAATATCGGGCTGGTCAATGAAGTCGCTCTCATGTGCGACCGTCTCGGCATCGACGCCTGGGAGATTATCGACGCCGCCGCGACCAAACCGTTCGGTTTCATGCCGTTCTATCCCGGTCCCGGTCTCGGCGGGCACTGTATCCCGATCGATCCGCACTATCTTTCGTGGAAACTGAAATCGTTGAACTACTACGCGCGCTTT
>JAJRTA010000068.1 GCA_024278515.1 Candidatus Zixiibacteriota bacterium | reverse complement strand
GTAGAGGGCATTGAGCTCGTTGATACGTCGTTCCTGTAACAGGGTGGCGATTTTGAGACGTTCCATCAGGTTGCGACGGTCGAGAATCGAGGTTCGTCGTTCCAGCGCCCGCCTGACCGCCAGTTGCAGTTTGGTGAACTCGATCGGCTTCATGAGGTAATCATACGCTCCCTGCGCCACAGCCTCAACCGCACTGTCCAGCGCCGCGTAGCCGGTCATGAGTATAACAGGGATCTCTTCATCCACCTCCTTGACGATCCTGAGCAAACCGATGCCGTCGAGTTTGGGCATTTTTATATCGGTAATAACCAGGTCGGTCTTCTGGCTTTTGATTACTTCCGCCGCCTTAGATGAATCCTGGAAAGCCTCGACCTGGTAGCCGTCGCCGGTCAACAACCGCGACAGCGAGTCGCACATCCGCTTTTCATCATCGACCAGTATTATTCTGTCAGCAATCTTGTGCATTGTTGCTTTCGTTTTCGTCGGAGGCGACCGGCAGATTAATCTGGAAACAGCCGCCCTGCTCAGTGTTTCTATACGTTATCGACCCATTGTGCCGTCTTATTATGCCATAGCATACGGAAAGTCCCAGCCCGGTTCCTTTTCCCGGTTCCTTGGTGGTGAAAAACGGCTCGAAGATGCGCGGGATCAGCTCCGGTTCGATTCCGGGGCCGGTGTCACAGAAGGTCACCTGAATGTCCTTTTCGGAGGATCTCATGGATACTTCAAGCCGCCCGCCCCGGGGCATCATATCGACAGCGTTGATTATGATATTCAAAAAGACCTGCTTCAGGTTTTCCGGGACGCCGTTCACCTCCGGGCACTCGCCGTGCTCATTTCTGACTACTTCGATATTGCTTGATATCAGCTTGCGTTCCATCAACTCAAGAACGTTATCGATCAGGGCACGGATGTCGACCGGCACGAATTTCAGTCCCCGGGGGCGGTGGAAATCGAGCAGTTGTCTGACAATCCCGGCGATACGGTCGATCTCCTCGCTGACGATATCGACGTAGTTGGTAGCCTCGACATTGTTGGATTCGACCCGCCGGATCAGTTGCAGGTAGTTCTTGATTATCCCCAGCGGATTGTTGATCTCGTGGGCCACCTTGGCCGACATCTCGCCGAGGGCCGCCACCCGCTCGGTTTGCACCAGTTGATCCTGGGCTTCCCGCAACTGACGGGCGGCCATTCTTTCGGCCTGATACAATCGGGCGTTTTCAATCGCCACGGAAATCTGACTGCCGAGGACCGACAGAAACTCGATATCCTCCATTTCAAACGGCCGGTCGGACATCTTTTGCGAAATGATGAAAACCCCTGTTAATTTCGATTGATACAGTAACGGCACCACCAGGCCGGGATTGAACTCTGCCATCAATGCCCGCTCCCGGTCATCAGCATAATTATCGATCAACTCCGCGGTGGGAAGCGGCCTGTTAAGACTGGCCAGAAACGACAGCAACGACGAACCGACTCTGAAGTAGTAGCCGTTTTCATCCGAGCGGTCGGTGCCGCGCTCCTTGACTCTGACCAATCGGCCCGGGTTGTTTTCCTCCGGGAGGTAAATAGCGGCTCGTGAGGCGCCGACCTGGGCCAGGGCGGTCAGGATAAAAGTATCCAGCAGTGTTTCGTAGTCCAGCACCGAGTTGAAATTGCGGCTTATTTCGAAAATAGTGTACAGGTCGAAAATCTTGCGCCGGAGTTGACGGTTGGTGCCGGTCAGGGCGGCGAGCTTTTCCGAAAGCTCTTCGATCAGCCTGACCTGGTCCACAGACGGCGTGCCGGGATTCTTACTTTCGGGTAAAGCCGTCGTGTCGGGCTTTTCTGCGGATCTTTTGTTGTTGGACTCGGCGCACATAATTTATTCGAACTTTTCAAGAAACTCCCCGACGAGGTAATGGGAGCCGGCTACAATTATTATATCGTCAGGCGAGCATTTTTTCGCAAGGCGCGAGAAAGCGGAGCGAAGTCCCCGTGCCCGGTAAACCGGAATCTCCCCGAAATCAACCCGTTCGATCAGTTCGTCCAATTCAACTCGACGTCTGGTTCTCATCGGAACGAGGCTGAATTCACAGGCGATCCGGCTCAGCAACGCAAACATCCGGCGATGCGGTTTGCGCTGAACGAAGGCAGAAATAACGTATGCCTTCCTGCCGGGGTATCGTTTCTCGAATGTTTCGACAAACGCGGCCACACCGTTTTCGTTGTGACAGACATCGAGTATGACCGTTGGCCGATTCCTCCGCCTGAGAATCTGGAACCGTCCGGGCCAGGTGACCTGCCTGAGTCCCTGACGGACGGCGTTTTCCGGGACGGCAATCCCGAGCCGGTCGATAATCGTCAGCGCCTTCACGGCGAGGGCGGCGTTGATGATCTGATGCCTGCCGGAAAGCGAAGGGCGCAGACCGGACCATCGATAACCGTTGGATCGAAACTCAAACTCCTCCGCAAGCCGGGCGGCGCTGAAATCGGAACGGGATAGTCGATACAGCGGAGCGCCCAGTTCGCGGCACCGGTCGGCAATAACATCCCGGGCGTCGGAATGAAGCAGGCTTATCAGATGAGCGGAGGCCGGTTTGATAATGCCGGCTTTTTCAAACGCGATTTTCCTGATGGAATGGCCGAGTATCTCCGTGTGGTCGCGGCTGATCTCGGTCGTGATCGTAAGTAGCGGGGCCAGCACGTTGGTGGCATCGAGACGTCCGCCCAGTCCGGTCTCGATGACGGCGATATCCACTCCGGCCCGTTTGAAATAATCGAGAGCCATCGCCGTGATAACCTCGAAGAACGACAGCTTGCGACGAGCCAGTTCCCGGCGGTGCCGATCAACAAAGCCGGTGACGGATCGCTTCGGTATCATCCGGCCGTTGACCCGCATCCTTTCTCTCAGCGTCACAAGATGCGGCGAGGTGAACAGGCCGGTCCTGTATCCGGCCTTCTGCAAGACAGAAGCAATCATGGCCGCCGTGGACCCCTTGCCGTTGGTGCCGGCCAGATGTATCGTCGGGTAAGCGTACTGCGGATTGCCGATATCATCGAGAAACCCGGTGATATTTTCAAGCCCCAGTTTCATGCCAAAAAACTCCCGAGAGAGAATGAACCTCTCGGCTGACGGATAAGTCTGTTTCAAGGCTATTTTCTCCACATGACCTTCAGGAGGCTGATCACGGTATTCCTGAGGTCCTGACGTGAGACAATCTTATCGAGAAATCCTTTGTCGAGAAAAAATTCGGATGACTGAAAACCTTCCGGCAAGTCCTGGCCGATAGTCTGCTGGATGACCCGCGGTCCGGCAAAACCGAGAAGAGCTTTCGGTTCGGCAATAATAACATCGCCGAGTGAGGCATACGAGGCCATCACGCCGGCGGTGGTGGGATTGGTGAGGATAGAAATATAGGGAATTCGCTTTTCAGCCAGTACGGCCAGAAGAGCCGATGTTTTGGCCATCTGCATCAGCGACAGTATGCCTTCCTGCATCCGGGCGCCGCCCGAGCAGGAGACGATTATCAGCGGAACCTCATGCTCGATAGCCCGTTCGATGGCCCGGGCGATTTTTTCACCGACCACTGAGCCCATCGATCCGCCGATGAACGAAAAATCCATAATGGCGAAAGAAACCGGCGTTCCGTTTACTTTGGCCATTCCTGAGGTGACTCCCTCGATCGCCCCGGATTTCTGCTGGGCCGCCTTGATACGGTCCGGATATTTTTTGGAATCCCTGAATTTCAGCGGGTCGGTCGAATACAGCTTCTGATCGTACTCCTCAAGTTTTCCGTCATCAAGAAGCAGTTCGATGTACTTACGGCTCGATATTCTGAAATGGAAATTGCATCTGGGGCAGACCCACAGAAGCTCTTCCATCTTTTTGCTGTAAACAATTTCACCGCAGGAGGTGCATTTGGTCCACAGCCCCTCGGGGATGTTCTTCCTCTCTTTACTGTCGATACCGCTTTTTGACTTTTTGAACCATTCCATAGGTAAATCGCATCCTGCGCATTCTAAAGGTAGAGTACCATCACCTGCGCGTCTTCGATCGGATGATGGTAGTACCGGGGACGTCGGTACAGCAGATGAAAGCCATGCTTTTGGTAGAAAGCAATGGCCCGGGTATTGGAAGGTCGCACCTCCAAAAGAAGATACTCGCATTCGGCTTCAGTCACGACCCGTAAAATATGGTCGAGGAGTTGTTTGGCAACCGATTTTCTGCGAAACGGTTCAGCCACAGCGATATTGGTCAGATGGGCCTCATCGCCGACAATCAGGTAGCAGGCGTAACCTATTATCGTTCCGTCACTCTCGGCTACCAGCGCGCCCCATTCCTCCTCGGACAAGGCTTCGGAAAAAGCGCTCTCAGACCAGGGATCAGGGAATATCTGTCGTTCCAGCTCCGAGATTACCGGCAGGTCGTCCGCGCACATCTTGCGAATAGACACAACTATCCGGTCAGTCTTTTCGACGTTGCTCATACCTTATTTCCGCGGTCGATTTCTGAACATACAAAGGTTCAAGACTGCCGGTATCATCAGGATTCCCCGCCTCGAGGCGGGCCAGCCCGATTTCCAGCAGGTCGGCGGCATCGTACTCGATTCGACGGGGGACCGATCCGTTCGAGTAAGGTCCGGCTTCGTCGGGCAGATCCATGCCGATCGTGGTCACCTTGCGCCCGGCAATGAATCCTTCCAGCCGGCTGACCGCGACCGATTCGATTTTCCCTACTTCGACCTTTCCTGATTTGAACATACCGACAAAACATTCATCTTTCTTGAAAGGGACAACAATGCAGACTTCGCGAGTGACCGCACGAAGCTTCACGGCGGCCACTTCGAACAACGACACTCCAGCCAGCGGAATCGACAGCGCCTCGCCCATTCCTTTGGCGGCGGCGAGAGCGATTCGCAGGCCGGTGAATGAACCCGGCCCGGTACATACAACCAGTCCGTCAAGCTGGTCCGGTTTCGCTCCGGCGCTGTTGAGCAGATCCTGAATCTTTCGCATCAGCATCTGACCGTGTGAAGTTCCGACCTGCTCGTTCAGCTTGACTGTCCGGTCGGAGCCGAATTTCAGAGCGAGGTCGATTTTCGATGACGAAGTGTCTATCGCCAGTACATGTTGCAATGATTTTTCAGTCATGATTCCACGTAAGACAATTTGATTTCACGGGTACGCTCATCAACTATTTCAAACTCTATCGAATAATAAGCTGCCGGCAGACACTCGGCCGCTTTTTCACCCCACTCGACCACTACCAGTCCCTGACGCTGCAGGTAATCATCCCAGCCGATCTCATAAAGCTCCGCACTGTCGTGGATGCGGTAAAGATCGAAATGAAACAGAGGACGTTCACCGAGGTACTCATTCACGATGGTATAAGACGGGGAGTTGACAGCGTTCTCGTCCAGTCCCAGCGCTTTGGCCAGTCCGCGGACAAAGACGGTCTTGCCGCTGCCCAGTTCACCCCTGAGTACCAGCAGATCACCCGGACGCAACAGGGGGGTGAGTTTTTCAGCCAGAGCCAGTGTCTCGGTCTCACCGTGCGAGACGATTTGCATCTGAAGAGCCAGGATACTACCTCGGAGTCATAATGGCCAGCGGCACAACCATCTCTTCCAGCGAAATACCGCCGTGCTGGAAGGAGTTCATGAATTGTCGTACCATTTCGTTGTAATTGTTCGGGTAAACGAAATAGAAATCTTCCCTGGCGATGATATAGGTCGTGGCCAGGGTGAGCATGGGCAGGCGATACAGGGCCGGTTTCTTTATCAGGATGGAATCCTTGGGGTCGGAATTGAGGTTGTCGCCGTACTTGTAGCGGAGATTGGTCGAGGTCGACCGTTTGCCGTGGGCAATCGTTCCTCTTTTGCAGAGGATCGAGCCATGATCCGAAGTAACTATCACGGTGAAGTCCTTTGCGGCGAACGATTTCAAAATTGTGAACAAGGGAGAGTGTTGAAACCAGCTTTTCATCAAAGAGCGGAAAGCGGCGTCATCGCCTGCGATTTCTTTCAATATGACATTGTTCGAGCGGCCATGCGCGAGGATATCAAGAAAGTTGAACACGAAAGTCACCATTGGTGAATCATAAAAATCGGCGATACGTTTGGCTAACGCTTCACCCTGAGAGTTATCGTAAACTTTATGGTAACGCATCTTCGATCCGAAACGCAGTCCGTGACGGGCCAGATTATCCGAGAAGAATCGTTCTTCGTTGCGGTTTAAGGAACCTTCATCCTGCGAGGTGTAATTGTCGGGATGAGCGCGATGGATATCATCGGGAAACATTCCGGCAAACAGCGCGTTACGGGCGAACGGCGTCGCGCTGGGGAGGATCGAAAAATATGACTTCCGCTGAATATTGTAATATTCGGCAAGCAGATGTTCCACCTGCATCCATTGATCCAGACGCATACAGTCGACCACAATGAACAAAACTTTGCGACCCGCCTTGGCTTCGGGGACGACATACCTGCTTACCACATCAGGCGACAGAACCGGCCGCTTATCCGATTTCAGCCACTTCAGATACTCTTTGTCCAGATACTTGGTGAACTCCGTATTCCACTCCCTGCGTGTTCCCTCGAGCATCTGCTCCAGCCCTGTTTCCGGGTTGGCATCCAGTTCCAGATTCCACCAGGCGAGGATACGTGCCGCCTCGTGCCAGTCCTCCGGCTTCAGCGCGCCGTAAAGCTTCTCGTTGAAACGATTGATTTCCGTAATGTATCGTTTCATCGAGGAGCTGGTGATAATCTTCTTCGCTTCGAGCAGCCGTTTGATCACGATCAGCACCTGCGACGGATTCACCGGCTTGACAAGGTAATCGTCGATCTTGGAGCCGATAGCGTCCTCCATCAACGATTCTTCCTCCGACTTGGTCACCATTACCACCGGCAGATGCGGCTGTAGTTCTTTGATCTCTTCAAGCGTGCTGAGCCCGTCACGCACAGGCATCACCTCATCAAGCAACACCAGATCGTAAGCCTCTTTTTGAACCATTGCGATCGCATCATCGCCCGACATGGCGGTGGCCATGTTGAATCCCTTTTTCTCAAGAAAGAGGATATGCGCTTTGAGGGTGTCGATCTCGTCATCCACCCAGAGGATCTTACGTCCGCCGGTCGGTTTGTTCATGCTTGCTCCTGTTGCTTACCGGATTCGGTTTCTGTGTTCACGGGAAGGATAATCTCGAAACAGGTCTCACCCGGTTTCGAGCGGGCCAGGCTTATCTTTCCTCCATGGTATTCTTCGACAATACGTTTCACCAGGGTCAGTCCGAGTCCCCAGCCTCGTTTTTTGGTGGTGAACCCGGCGCGGAATATTTTGCGGGCGGCGGTCGGCGAAATACCCGGGCCGTTGTCGATTACTTCGATGATCACAGCGTTTCCGTCAGGATCAGACCGGGTGATAATTTCCACGCGCCCGGTACGTGATTCGACCGCCTGAAGAGCATTCTTGATCAGATTCTCGAACACCCAGCCGAGCAGTTCGGAGTTGAAGTTGGTCGGGGGCAGTTTCCCTGCTTTCAGTGACAGTTTGACTCCTTCGCCTTCGTACGGCAGACGGCGACGGTAGTACTCGAGGGTTTCCTCGATCAGTTTGTTCAATTCGCATGGTACGAGGTCGGGCGTCGACCCGATCTGTCCGAAACGGTTGGCAATCTTCTGAAGGCGGTCGACATCAGTGGAGATATTATCGATCGTCTCGCTCAACAAAGCGGTATCGACTTCCTCTCGTCCCACTCCGCACTCCGATTTCATCACTTCCAGCCAGCCCATCATCGAGGTAATCGGTGTCCCCAGTTGATGTGCTGTCTCCTTGGCCATCCCGACCCAGATATGACGTTCTTCACTTTTACGGATATTCTGAAACCCGATTATCCCTACCAGCATAAAGGCCACTACGATGCCGATTTCAACAAACGGCATCAGGCGAAGCTGGCTGATTACCGGCGGATCACCATAACAGAAATAGTTGACATAGTTCTCGCCAAAGTGCAGCGGAAACTGGTTGCCGTTCCCGGTCATCTCTTCGGCTACTTTTTTCAGGTAGGCGCGGGCGGCTTCCGTAGTGTCGCCCGGTTCGACATCGGGTACATTGCGCCAGTGAATCGGGGTACGATCGGCATCGAGCACGATAATCGGGATCGTTGCTTTCAGGATGATTTCTTCGAATACAAACGGCAGTTCATCTCCTGAATCGGGCGAATTGGCCACCATCTGCCAGAGGCGGACATACTTTTCCGCCTGGGCGCGGGTGTCGGTCTGGAGCTGTCCGATAATGTCGAACGTGTACCAGATGAACACCACTGAAACCACCACCACTCCGCCGAGGAGGAAGACCTTCAGAAAAGTCGATTTCCCGACATAGAGCGAATCGATGCGGCGTGAGTTTTTCCGCTTGCCTGTCATCAGCCTATCTTGTCCGTTCCTCCCATGTACGGGCGCAGAACTTCAGGAATGGTTACCGTGCCGTCGGCGTTCTGGTAGTTCTCCAGTATTGCCGCATACAATCGCGCCAATGCCTGCCCGGAACCGTTAAGCGTATGCACAAACCGCACCTTGCGTTCTTCGTCACGGAAACGTGTGTTCATCCGGCGCGCCTGGAAATCATCGAATGTCGACACCGAGGACACTTCCACATACCTATCCACCCCGGCGCTGTATAGTTCCAGATCGTATGTTTTAGCCGAGGCAAACGAAAGATCGCCGGTGGCGAGGGCCATCACCCGGTAAGGGATTTTCAAACCCTGCAGCACTTTTTCCGCCTGGGCCAGCAGTTTGTCAAACTCATCGGTCGCTTCCTCGGGGCGGCAGATATGGACAAGTTCGACTTTGCCGAACTGATGCACCCTGGTCATGCCGCGGGTGTCTTTTCCGGCCGCGCCCGCCTCGCGGCGGAAACAGGGAGTGTAAGCGACCATGTGCAGAGGCAGATCCGAGTGGTCGAGTATTTCACCTTTGTGCAAATTAGTCACCGGCACCTCGGCGGTCGGGATAAGGTACAAATCGTCTTCGTCCATTTTGTACATATCATCATCCAGTTTGGGAAGCTGTCCGGTACCGAACATGGTATCGCTGTTGACCAGCACCGGCGTAGCGCACTCGATATAACCATCGGCGGTATGCATATCGAGCATATAGTTGTACATCGCCCGCTCCAGCCGCGCTCCCAAACCTTTCAGCACGTAAAACATCGAGCCGGACAGTCTGGCCGCCGCCTTGAAATCAATAATTCCCAGCTTCTCGCCGATCTCCCAGTGCGGGAGAACTTCGAATTCTCTGACCGGTTTCTCACCCCATTCACGAATCACTTCGTTTGCTGATTCATCTTTACCGACCGGGACATCATCATGCGGCAGGTTCGGCACCCAGCTCAGCTTGTCTTGCAGGTCATTTTCGAGTTCGCGAAGCTTCCCGTCCAGTTCAGCGATATCCTCGCCTACTTTACGCATCGCGGCGATCGCTTCGTCGGCCGATTCGCCCGCCTTTTTCTTTTTGGCGATTTCAGCCGAAGTTTCATTGCGCTGTTTTTTGAGTTGTTCGACCTGCCGGATTATTTCGCGACGGTCTTCATCCAGTTTGAGTATCCGGTCGATGTCACTTTTATCGTATTTCCTGGCGAGGCCTGCTTTTACAGTTTCCGGGTTTTCCCGGATGAATCTCATGTCGAGCATATCGGTTCCTGTGTTAAGTTCTTTCTATACTTAGTAGATATTTAGCGACAAGTTCCATCCGGCGCAACGAAAAACCATAAACGGGTTATTCACAGAACACATACCCTGTTATGTCGAAACGACTCCGCAAGACCTGTTGCAACAGAGAGAGGGGGAGTGTTGATTCGACCACCTGGATTCCGGGTCGGGGCCCGGAATGACGCACAGTGGAAGCGCCCTCACATCTCGTTGTACCCGGTTGGTGGCACGCCCTTCAGGGTGGGGGAATCTTGCAGGATGTACTCTGACCACAAAATGGCGTTCTTGACCAGCCGGCGTGAGTTGCATATAATATCCCGGTGAAGACCAAGCGTGAAGACTATATCAGTTGGGAAGATTATTTCATGGCTATCGCCCAACTGTCGGCCCGGCGGTCCAAAGACCCCAGTACGCAGGTAGGCGCCTGTGTGGTCAACGCCAATAAGCGGATTATAGGAATCGGGTACAACGGTTTCCCGACCGGGTGTTCCGATGATGAACTGCCATGGTCACGGGAAGGGAATTTTCTCGACACCAAGTATCCGTTTGTTTGTCATGCCGAGATGAATGCGATAACCAACGCCTCGAACAAACCTGATCTCGACGGCGCCACGATGTATGTTTCCCTGTTCCCCTGCAACGAGTGCGCCAAGTTGATCGTGCAGGTCGGGATCAAAGAGGTCGTATTCCTGTCGGACAAGTACCATGACGAAGACATTTTCGTGGCGGCTCGAAAGATATTCGACATGGCCGATGTAGCTTATCGTCAAATGACGCCCGGTCACAAAACGATCAACCTGAGGCTCGAATAATCAATATAACTCTTACCAAACCGGCTCAATGTTGCGGATGAACCTCTGGTTCATCATGCAGTTCGCTGGCGATTTCCTGGATCCGGTCTTCAGCGATAGCCGCCCAGCTTTCAACATGAAAAGCAGCCGTTCCGCTGACAATCAGGGAAACACGGGCCGCTGTTTCTTCATCAGGCGCCTCATAGATATCCATGAAATCCCAGCCCCCCAGCAGCGCGTACGATGACAGAAACCTGACTTCCGGACACTGGCGTTTCACTTTTTCTTTCCAGGCGCGCCGTGCCTTAGGGCCGGATTTCATCCGTGACGCCACCTCGATCATACTCGGCCCCTGGAGTGCGAATTTGGACATTAACACATACGTCCTCATGGTAACCTCCGGCGGTTTACAACACCTGCCGAGTACCGGCGAAAACGTACCATAAGAAGCGCAGCCGGATTTCCGGCAGGCTCAGTTGAAGTTACTTTCTGGTGTCAGTTCGAAGATGTCACGATCTATTATCAAGATAACCAATTATTGCCGGATTCCAATCGCTTTTTATGACAATTATCCTCAACAATTCCGTCAAGCGAAGGCCTGGTGGTCGCTGTCGCCCTGCCGAGGGCTGTTGTCAGGTCATACTCTTCCGGGCTGGTATCACCTGTACTAACGTCCCATGTACTCGGTCAGTTTTTCCCTGAAGTCTGTTTTGGGAATGTCGGCATCCAGTAGACCGTTGTAAGCAATCGAGATCTGCGAGGTTTCCTCGGAGACAACGACCACAATGGCGTCGGACACCTCAGACACGCCGATAGCGGCTTTGTGTCTCATTCCGAACAGTTTGCGATAGCGCAGGTTGGTGGTTAGGGGTAAAGAAGCAGCCGCGGCGGTGATATGATCAGCCGAAACGATCACGGCGCCGTCATGCAACGGAGTGTACGGCGTGAACAGGGTTACCAGGAGTTCCGCGGACAAATCCGCGTTGAGGTCCTTGCCGGATTCGGCGAAATTGCGCAGACCGGTGGTCCGTTCGATAACGATCAACCCGCCGTAACTAAGTTCAGCCAGTCTCAGCACGGCGCGAGAGACTTCCTCTATCGTTTTGCGTTGCTGGACTGAGAAAAATCGCCTCAGAAAACGGTGCTGGCCCATCTGGGCCAGTACTCCGCGAACTTCAGGCTGAAACACGATAACCAGCACTATCAAACCGAACGGTGCGAGAATGCTGAACAACCAAGTGAGCCCCTCCAACTGGAACCAAAAAGCAACCGAGGCGAGACCGGCAATCAGGGTCAGCCCGATAATAATCTGGGCCGAACGTGTTCCCCGAACCAGTTTCAATATCTGGTAAATGATAAAACCGACGATCAGGATATCGACAACATCTTTCAGACCGAACTTGATAAAATCCAGCTCAAAGAAGGTCATGTTGCCTCCCTGACCGCCTGCAACAGTTTGAGGGCTTCAACTGTCTGGGGGACATCGTGAGTGCGTACAATGGCCCCGCCTTTCATCACGCCGAGCACCGCCGCCGAGATCGAACCGCCCAGCCGCTCATCGGGCTCCTTATCCGAGTCATGCAGCATACCGATAAACGATTTTCTCGATGCCGCGACCAGTACCGGCGGCCCCAGATGTGTAAACTCCTCAAACCGGTTCAGAATATCTATATTGTCGGAGAGCCGCTTACCGAACCCTATGCCCGGGTCGAGGATGATCTTCGTTTTGTCGATACCATGTTTTGCGCACAAGGCGATACGTTGCCGGAAAAACTCGATGATCTCCGCCACACAATCGGTATAATGCGGGTTAACCTGCATTTCACGAGGTGATCCCTGCATGTGCATAATAATCACGGGCACTTTCCGCTTTGCGACAAGGCCGATCATATTGGTGTCGAAACGAAGTCCGGAGATATCATTGACCAGATCGACGCCTGCATCCAGGGCGGCGGAGGCAACTCCCGATTTGTAGGTGTCTATTGAGAGTGGGATGTCGCTCAGGTCACGCAGTCGCTGAATCACCGGAATTACACGGTTCAGTTCGTCCTCTTCCGCGACCGGCCTGGCCCCCGGACGGGTCGATTCACCTCCGATGTCGATAATATCAGCGCCGTCCTGCTGCATGTGCAACGCGTGCTCCACCGCTTTATCGACTTTGTTGAACCGGCCGCCGTCGGAAAAGGAGTCCGGGGTAACATTCAGAATACCCATCACCAGTGGTCTGCTCAGATTGAGTTGCCGTCCGTTTGAAATCGGGATCACTTGCATCAGTTCTTCAGGTTTGTGAATGGTCTGTTTCTGCATTCGGAGCCTCGGTAGTATATAAACGATGTTGACAGTCAAACACAAGAGGGAAAAATGTGAGCCCCTTTGACTGTACGTATAAACTTTGTAGTCGGCGTGCGTCCCGTGCGCCGACAGGTAGTGTACGGGAACATCTGCTGCGCACGAATATGACCTCAGCAGTGTTCTCATCGCCGTCATTCCGGGCCTGACCCGGAAACCATGAACATTTTTTTCTGGATGCTGAATCAAGTTCAGCATGACACGAAATAGAAACAGATGCCGGATCAGATCCCGCAGGACGATCCGTTCATTATGAATCAGGAATCAATCGCCATACTATAAGGAAGGTTCTGATTTGTTCGGTTTATTGCGTATCAGGAAAGTGAAGATTAAAACTTGATCGTTTGAGTACATTTTAAGAAGCTTTTCCGAACAACAATGTTGAATTACGAGTTTTATCTGGAGATTATCACATGAGTGTTTCAAAAACTTTGCGAGTACTTTATGTAGTATTGGGGCTGTTGATATTGATACAGCTTATCCCGGTAAATCGCGATAATCCGCCGGTGACGGGGGAATTCGACGAAGATTTACAGGTGCGTGACATATTCAGACAATCCTGCTATGACTGCCACTCCAACACGACTAACTGGCCGTGGTACAGCTATGTGGCGCCGGTATCATGGCTGGTAGCGAGCGATGTTCACGAAGGACGAGAGCACCTGAACTTCTCATCATGGCAACAGTTGTCTGAAGAGAAGAAAGAACATGCCCGCAAGGAAATATGGGAAGAGGTCGAAGAAGGGGAAATGCCGATGCCGATTTACCTGGTCACACATTCTGAGGCAACTCTGACCGAAGATGATAAAGCGGTACTCTATGAGTGGACCCATAGAAACTCAGAGCCGGATTCAGAAGCGGTGAAGCGCAATGCAACCGATGATAGTTCATCAGAACCAGAGGAAAACGACGATTAGCAGTTCAAATCTGATATAACACTATCAACAAAAAGCTCTTAGGCGTCCTGATCAGCTCCCATGGAAGTAAATTATCTGTTGTTTTTTCATTAGACAATCGCCGGGTCGGATGCGTCTCTAAATACAGCCACAGCAGGCTCGGGTCGTCCGTTTTTCGACGGATTTGACGGCCAAAAAAGCAGGTGTGGCCCTTGACAACATAAAGGGCATTTTGTAAGTTTGCAAATTGCTCTGCCCGGCCAAATGCGTATTCAGCCGTGTTTATGAGCGACACAAAAACAGCCGCCCGGAACCGGATTAAGCTCCGCCGGAAACGAAGGCATGACGGTTTGAGGACTCGGATGGGAAAAATGAGTTTTTTGATAATAAATAAGATGGAGAAGAGAATGGGGATAGTTAGGTTTACGGCGGCAGGACTGATTTGTCTTCTGTCGCTGGCGCCCGGCATTGCTGCAAGCGGGTTTGAGGCCAACGGGCTTGGAGTCAAAGCTACCGCTATGGGTGGTGCCTTCCGGGCCGTAGCCGATGACTGGACCGCTGCTTATTACAATCCGGCCGGTTATGCCGATTTCCTGGACAACCAGCTCGGCGGCAATCTGGCCCTTTTCCAGTACCGCAATGAAGTGACTCCCGATTATCGCTGGCCCGCCGGCGACGGCCGCTTACACGAATCAGGTATATTAAATGACTTCGTTAACTACAATACCGACGAAATCCTGAACAATCCATCCGGTGGTTTTGCAGTCCGCCTTCCGGTATTCGGCAGTGAATCCGTATTCGGGTTTTCGATTTATCAGCCCTTTGATTACAATGTCAGGTGGGACCTTTATCAATTTCCATACGAATATGACACATCGGCCGTATTGCCCCGCAATCAGTATCAGAACAATTTCGACATCGTGGCTTTTCAGTTAACCGCCGCGCATGAACATATCGAGGACAAGCTCAATATCGGTATCGGATTGCAGTTGCTTCGGGCGGATTTGCTGTTCAACGAAGTGATCTTTCGTGACAACCCCAGCCTGACCGAAGTTCCCGTCGCCCATCAGAAAATAACGCAATGGGCACACAACGACGGCCGCGGGTTCGGGTTTGGTATAAATCTCGGCGCGCAGTTGAAGCAGTCGGAGAACCTGACTTTGGGCGCGGTGGTTAATGTCCCGTTTACGATTACAGCCACGGGCAACAGCAAGCTCGAGTACTATATGCCGAGAAAAGACGAGCCGGACTTGTATTTCGGAACCGTTGAACATCTGCTGACAGCCGGCGCCAAGGTAGTGGATTCAGCCACCTACGAAGCCAAGCTGAAAATGCCGCCGTCATTTGGGATGGGGCTGGCTTACCAGGCCAATGAAAAAGTATTGGTTACGCTGGATGCTGAGTACACGCTGTGGTCTCGTTTTGACGGTTTCAATTTCAAGTACAGCGACCATCGGGGTCTGACCGGTCCGGCTGATACATCCGCTATGATGCGGGAGTTCTTTACCGCTGATGTTTCCAACCCGGTTGACTGGGACAATACTTTTGAGATCATGGCCGGCGCTTTGATCGACTACTCGGAATATGTAACCTTTATGGGCGGACTGGCGATCGATCAATCACCGGCTCGTAAAGTAGAAAATATGCACCCGCTGTTTTTTGACCTGGGGACCAAACTGACCTTCAGCGGCGGCATTCAGTTTCATCTGGACCGCTGGGACTTCGGTATTTCGACCAGCTACACCAGGCAGCCGTCGGCTACTGTCCCTGAACTGATTGACGCCGACGCTAACGGTAACCCTGAGAACTTCGCCGGAGTTTTCAAGGGGGCCACTTATCAGACAGTGCTTGCATTCAATTATCGCTTTTGAGGAGTTGACTAATGACCAGAAAAACCATGCTGATACTGTTCGTTATGACATTGATCATAGGACTGGTTGCCGGTTGCGCTGATCGTGAGTCAACGATAAGTACCTTCGAGATCAATACCGGCGGAATGTCTCCCAAAAACCATGTGTTTGTTAATGAGTTGCTGATGCAACTGCGCAACCGTTTTCAATTGATGGAGATTCAGCTTTACGTTCCGCGCGCCGCTTTCCCGCTTTACTATGGGGGATCGGGAGTACGTGAGCTTCCTCTTTTGATATTGCTTCCTCCGCACGACGAGCCGGCCACATTCTATGTCGATCATGGTTTGAAACGAATAGCGGATGAGATGATTTCCTCCGGTGAAATTGTCCCGATGTATATTGCGACTATCCCCCCGGATCCGGCCAGAGCTATCGGCGGCTATTTCTATGGCGGTTCCAGTTATGGCGCCGGTAATTGGGATACGCTATTGGGAGAAACACTGGCCGATTATATCAGCAAAAGCTGGGAAATTCCCAGCGAGGATCCCGGGTTGCGTGGTATCGGAGGTTTCTGGATCGGCGCCTATGGCGCTTTCCGGGCCGCCCTTCTCAATCCGGGCGCTTATTCGTCTATTTCGGTTATTGATGGTCCGCTGGATTTTGACGGACCCGACGGTAACAGCGGCTTGCTTGATCTGATGTCGTATGCCGTCAACACGGAGCAGGGCGGCTTTACCGACAATGCTGATATGCGCGACCATTTTGACAGTTCGTCTATCTATCCGGTTTCCCGCATGTTAATCGGTGGCGCGGTGGCGTTCTCACCCCATGACACCCTTTTGGACTATACGCTGAATCCTCATACCAATGCCTCGGGAGAATCCGAGCTTCAGATCATAATAAACGATACAACTCGTGGTACCGAGGGATACGCTATCCAGGATACAGTCACATTTATAACCCGCATCGTTACCGAGGACTCTCGCAATCTTGATTTTCATCTGCCCTTCGATTACACCGGCCAGAAATACGATCTTATCTGGAATCTCTGGCTTGATGATAACCTTGAAAACCTTATGACCGGCGGAGAACTCGACGGTGTGGATATGTGGATCGCCACTTCTCCCGAAACCAAGTACGGCTTCCACGAAATGACCATGTCCTGGATCAACACGCTGCGGAATAGCGGGTACTCACCTACGGTCGTGGAGTACACAGGATATAACGGCTATCCGGCTACCTACGATCAGTACATTGGTGATCTTCTTCGGGATATGCTGAAGTTCCACTCGGAGAACTTCAAAGCTAATTCCGATGATCTTTAGATGGATTTCTGAACACTGAACCCGGAGACAAAAAAACCTCCGGGTTTTTTTGTAAGCATGAGCACAGACGACAAGACATACGATCTGCTGTCAATCGGCGCCCATCCCGATGATATCGAAGTCGGCACCGGGGGTGTTTTGATCAGCCTGACTAAACGAGGCTATCACTGCGGTATCGTTATATTGACCGAGGGTGAAATGGGAACCGGCGGTGACGCTGAAATACGGGCGGCTGAAGTGAAAAAAGCGGCCGGAATCCTCGGGGTAGATATTATCGAAACCTTCAACTGGGGCGACACCCGGCTGGAAGATACCTATGATCATCGCCTGGAGATAGCCCGGATTATACGCCGGACCAAGCCGAAAATCCTCCTTGCTCCTTACCCGCATGTCGGCCACGGCCGCCGCCAGTCGCATGCCGACCACGTAGCCTCAGGCCTCCTGACTATCAACGCCGCCAACCTGGCTTCACTCAAGAAGGCTGATCTCGATGGTGATCCCCACCTGGTGCGACGGATCTTTCATTATTTTCTGCCACCCCGGGTGGCGCCGAATTTCGTCATGGACATTACACCGTATTTTCAACAGTGGATAGAAGCGTTGTGCGCCCATGAGTCGCAGTTCCTGAATCCCGAGAAGGAGAAAGACTACATCGACTCGATCACTTCCATGGCGAGAGCTTTCGGTCTGCAGGCCGGATGCAGATACGGACAGGGTTTCTACGCAACAGAACCGATCCTTGTTCAGGATATGATGACGCTGGTCGAGGACAGCACAAGCTGACAGGAAATCTTCAGACTCGGCAAGCCTGTTTCATATTATACCAGTTACAGACTTTCAGAATCTCGTGAACAGCAGTTGTCGACGGTATTATATCTGGTAGTTCAGGCCCCATCCCGGTTTACGGGCCAGTACGAACGCCGACGATTCGGTGATGTAGAGATCCTTTTTCTGTTTCAGGCTGTCCAGGATCAACCTGCGTGCGGTACCGCGTTGTCCGTTGTTGTTCAGATGATCGAGGTAGTTTTCAGAGACGATGGCGTTGACCCGTTCGACGTATGCTTCGGCTTTGATCGGTTCCTCGGTCGAGACACTGAACCGTTTGATAACCGAGAAACCTGTTTTCTCGACCAGGCGGGCCAGTTCATTCGGCGTATGCAGGCGGGCTCCGATCGAATCCTGGGTCTGCCTGTGCGGAAAAAGTTCGGGATGTTCGGGCGCTATTTGTGACACCGCATCAAAGAATTCCCGGTAGCACCGATCGGACAACGCCACCAGACCGAGACGACCACCCGGTTTCAACACCCGGAGAACTTCTGAAAGAAACTTCTCACGATCGGGCACCCACGGAAAGGCGTTCGAGGAAACGACAACGTCGAAAGTGTCATTTTCGAACTCGAGGGCCAGCGCGTCACCGGTGGCAAAAGATACGTTGTCCCTTTTCTGCTGTTGGGCAATTCGTCTGGCCAGTTCGATCATTTGCGGAGAAAGATCGATGCCCTGAAGAAAACCGCCTTCAGCGAGCCGCTTGGCTATTTCCATCGACAGCTCGCCCGGACCGCTGCCGATATCGAGAACTTTCTCATCACCGAAAAGATCGAGTTCATGGATCAATGTCAGAAACTGGGAAAAACGGTAAGGAGCAACCTTTTGGGAGTATTCTTCAGCTACGTCATTAAAGCTGTGCGTCTTCATTGTGGACCTCTGATGTTTTCACTATCCACCGGGCCGTATTCTGAACAGACTGGTAACACGACCGGAAGAATGATTGAACTATGTATGTACCTGCGGCTGTCGCGCCGCGCATTAGTCAGAATCAGCGTGCCACCAGTTGACGCCTGAGAGCCTCGAAGGCCTGTTTCAAATCGGCGATCAGATCGTCGGCATCCTCAAGCCCCACCGACAGACGAATCAGTCCGTCGCCGATGCCGCGAGGTTCGCGCACCTCGCGCGGGATGGAGGCATGGGTCATCGAGGCCGGATGGTTGATCAATGACTCGACACCGCCGAGCGATTCGGCCAGCACGAACAGCTGAGTTGATGTTACAAATGCTTTGACCTGTTCAAAGTCAGCTTTGACCAGAAACGACACCATCCCGCCCGGGCCTTTCATAGCGTTGGGAAGACGGCCGGAGTCGAGACCGGGGAAATGGACTTTCTCCACCAGATCGACCGATTCCAGGTATCGGGCAATCTTACGTGCATTCTCACAATGACGTTCCATGCGCACCGGCAGAGTCTTGATACCTCTCAGCACCAGCCAGGACTCGAACGGACCAAGCTGAGCGCCGACCGCGTACTGGTTGAAAAACAGCCGTTCCGCGAGAGTTTCATCCCGAACGATCAACGCCCCGCCGATAATATCGCAGTGACCACCGAGATACTTTGAAAGCGAATGATGCACGATATCCGCGCCCAGTTCCAGAGGTTGCTGCAGGAACGGCGTCGCGAAAGTGTTGTCCACAACTGTCAGAATATCACGAGCATGTCCGCGCTCGGCCACCGCCTGAATATCGATGAGACGCAACAGCGGGTTGGTCGGTGTCTCGATCCAGAACAGGCGCGTATTGTCTTTGGCCGCTTTCTCAAAATCGGACGGGGCACGACCATCGACATAAGAAAAATTGATCCCGAAATTCCCCAACAGCTTTTCGAACAGACGATGTGTCCCGCCATACAGGTCTTCCACCGCAACGACATGGTCGCCCGATTTCAAAAGGTTCATTACCGCGCTGACCGCCGCCATCCCGGAAGCGAAAGCGTAAGCATGGCTGCCGTTCTCAAGCGATGCCAGACTGCGTTCGAGAGCGTTGCGGGTCGGATTGGACCAGCGGGAGTATACGTGCCCCGATTCATCACCGGGGAAAGCCATGCGATATGTCGAACTGGGATAAATGGGAGTGGTTACCGAGTTGGTGCCGTCGTTTGGTACTCGGCCCGAGTGTACGGCGCGGGTGGCAATCTTTTTGTCTTTGAGATGGTCGTCCATCGTCTCCTCTTATTCGATATGCCCGTGCTCACGCATCCAGGCGTCGTTGAACACTTTCGAAATGTACTTAAAACCGGAATCAGGAAGAATAACGACAATAATTTTATCTTCATCGAGGGTGGCGGCATGTTTGAGCGCCACATGCACCGCCGCTCCCGAAGATCCGCCGCCGAAAATGCCTTCGGTACGGGTCAACTCCCGAGCCGCTAAAAACGCTTCCGTGTCGGTGTGCTGGTATATTATATCAATTACTGAAAAATCTATGGTCGGGCACAGGATATCTTCACCAATCCCTTCCACCTGGTACGGGTGCGGCTCGATCAGGGTCTGGTCCTTGTGATACTGGTAATATACCGAACCGATCGGGTCGGCGGCGACTACTTCAATGTCCGGGTTCTGTTCTTTCAGGTAACGGGCCGTTCCTGAAACCGTCCCCCCCGTTCCGATTCCACCAACCAGCACATCGATCCGCCCGGAGGTCTGTCGCCATATTTCCGGCCCGGTCAGACGGTAGTGGGCTTCAATATTGTCGAGATTGAAATACTGGCCCACCATGTATGAACCGGGAGTCTCGTTGTGAATCCGCTTGGCTGTCTCGTAATAGCTCTCAGGGGAATCACCCGGTACCGCGGTAGGGCAGATATGAACCTCGGCGCCGAAAGCTCTCAGTGTGTCGACTTTTTCATCGGACATTTTGTC
>JAJRTA010000067.1 GCA_024278515.1 Candidatus Zixiibacteriota bacterium | reverse complement strand
GCGTCGAAGCCGAACGCTCCGGCGCGAGTGTAAAAACGGTTGCCCTGTCCGTCACCCAGGATAAAGAATCCTTTACCCTGAATTGCCAGGTCCGTTATCTGCCCGGTAGTCTCAAGACCACCCTGCTGGAAGAGAGTGTCAATCGTACCAACCTGCATACCCATACCCAGCTGGACCGGGTTGGTACCGCCGATATTCGATGACGGCCGTCCGGCTCCCTTGTAGGTCTGAACAAGCGCTTCCTGGAAGTTGATACGACTTGCCTTGTAACCGATGGTGTTGATGTTTGCGATATTGTTACCTATCACATTCATCTTAACCTGGTGGTTTTTCAGTCCGGATACACCGGAAAAAAGTGATGCCATCATGGTGATGGTTCCTCCAAGGTTTGCACCAGCGTCTCTCCATCAAAATGGAGTCCAACTCTGGAGTTTTGTTTATTAGTTCTTCTGTTCATCTGTCTGTCAGTTTTTTCTCAGATTATTACCGCCGAGTCTATCGAGGTGACCACACCCTCGCGCAGATTATCGCGATCGAACACTGTTATGACAGTGCGGTTGGGAACACTTACCACGAAAGCGGCATCATCGGACAACACCAGTGTCTCACGTGAGCCTTTGGCGTCCGCTTTGTCGATCGCTCCGGCAATGTTGTTGAGTTGTTCATCGGACAACTCGAGATTGCGGGAAAAGAGCCGCTCGCGGGCATGACGGGAAAAAGCGATGTTCCTCGAACGGGCCAGTTCCTGCGAGAACATCTCCTTGAATGATGCTCCGCCCGGTTCCGAGTTGTTTGATGTTTTTCCCCGGTTGGCGATCTCGATCAGATTGACCGGTCGCTGGTAACCGCTGATACGCATTCCGGTAGTATTCGCCACGGTTAATCTCCCGTTATCCCTGTTCCTCGTCAAAAGAACCTTTCTCACCGACCGCGGTTACATCACCAAGAGGAATCTCGGTACCGTTAACGCGCAGGAAGGCGGCTCCCTCACGATATACAATAGTCTCAACCGTTCCCACCAGCGAGAGTCTCGGCTTGACACTGTCGCCTGAACCGTTGGTGGCCGATGCTTCGATAGTGTAATAGCCCTGGGGAACCCGGTTACCCTGGTTGTCACGGCCATCCCACTTAAACGTATTGACTCCCGGTTCTATATTCTCATCACGCAGGCGAGCAATGACGTTTCCGGCATTATCACGCACGGTGAATTCAATATCGGTCAGGAATACATCAGCCGTGTACGTTATCGACGGCTCATTGGTGGCGTCGACATACACACCGTTATAAGTGGCTTTGATATCTCTGCCGATCAGACCGGCGGCCATGGTGTTATTGATCGACTGCATCTGCAGGAAGTCCCATTCATTCGACTGGGCTATACCTTCAGCGATATTGTTCATCTGTTCCAGCGATGAAAACTGGGCCAGCTGCGCGATGAAATCGGCATCTTCCATCGGCTTGAGCGGATCCTGATTCTGCAGTTTGGTGATCATCAATTGCAGAAAATCGTTTTTGCCCAGCGTTCGCATACTGGTCGCTTGACTGCCGCCGGACTGATTGTTAATGACACTGATATCGGTCATACCTGTTGCTCCTAAGCCAGCACATTAACGCCACCGGAACCTACATAGGACAGTGTTGCCGGATGATTCGCTGCTATTGCGCCGACTTCATTCAAGTCGGTTAAAATACTTTCGCCAAAATGGACCGGTCTGGTTTGCCTTTGCCATTGCGGGTGACGATCGGCAAAACCCTGATTGGACTGGCGGCCGTCTATCGTGACCTCGATCCGTTCAATATCTATTCCGGATTTGACCAGTTGCTGGGTCAGGCGGTCGAGCGACTGTTCCACCACTGTTTTGATTTCGCTGGTTTCCACGGCAATCCGGGCGCTGAGCTTGTCGTGGTGCATTCTCAGCGACAACCGGGCCGGGCCGAGATTGTCCGGATGGATCCTGATCATCACCGACTGACCGTTTGGTTTCAGAGTCGACGCCAGATTATCAGGAAGAGTGAACCGCACTTCGCGAGTTTTCACTGACGGGATATCCGTCTTGCCGGTATTACCAAAAGCTTCAGGATTGGCCGGTAATTCCGGAGTCGTCATATTGCCGAACGACAGATCATTTTTGAGTTCCGCACCACGTTGAGCTGTGGGATCGGTCACTTTACGACCGGTGATGTTCAAACCGCGGGCCAGCGAATCGCTGAATGTCTTCAACAACTGTTTGTTCTCACTTTCAAGTGATGTTGAACCCGGCATCTCTTCCGACTGCGGTTCGTTACGTCCGATTCGGATGTCTTTGTTAGCCTGACGAATCCGCAGAGCAGTCGCCGGCATAAACGAAGGCGGTTTATCGTTCGCCTGACGTACTGTCGTGGGCATATCGGTTCTGGTTTTCTGTACAGTTTCATCGGACATGGAACGGAACGGTTCCATTGCCGGTTCCACTATCTCTTCGTCAGCACCGGTGGCGGCGGCAAAAGTGTTCAGCGAGTTGACAAGCTGATGCGACCTGACCTGATCATTAGCCAGTCTGGCGCCAAGCCGGACAGCCTCACTGTTTTTTGAACCGGATAGCTTTATGGATACGGAATCGGTAACTGCCTCATCATCCGATACAGAACTGATCTCGATCTGTTCCAGCTTGAGCTGAGCGAACAACTGCCTGAGTGAAGGGTCTCCGGGTGTTGAATTGTTGAGTTGAATCCTGGCCGTCGACAAACCCTGAGCATTCGTCATCCGTTGCTCAAGTGATTTCAGGTTCTCCGCCGGCAAATCGACTTTGATTATACTGTCGGGATTTGCCGGGTCTGCAAGTTTAAGGCTGAGGGAGCCTTCGATCAGTTTATAATCAATGATCTCGAAACCGCCCCTGGGCGTGTCCGTAGGAATTGCTATATTCAGTTCAGCCGGAGCGGTGTTCATCATGAACGACTCTCCGGGTAATTGTCCGCGCATGGCCTGGTTGAACCGTGCAACTTCCGAAGCAGCTTCTTTGGTCTGCGCATTAGTTTGTGTGCCCG
>JAJRTA010000066.1 GCA_024278515.1 Candidatus Zixiibacteriota bacterium | reverse complement strand
GTATTCCTTGAGGATTTTGATCATGTTGAACAGAAGCAACAGAACGGCGAAGAGAAGAATACCGATAGTGGGCAGAGACATAATGGACCCTCCTTATGAGTTTATTTTTTTTACCGTTAGTGTGAGTTTGTCGACAGCGACAATTTCAACTGTCGTGCCTGGTTCCGGTTCGGAACCGTCGGCTGTTCTGGCCTTCCACAGCGCACCGTCGACATAGACAAATCCCTGTTTGCGAGCCTCGGCTGTCTTACCGACCATCCCTTCGCTGCCGGTAAACACCTGGCGTTTATGCGCCCGTATCACCAGCCAGGCGGCAGTGCCGGCACAGATTGTCACAACCAGCGACACTGTTATCAAGACCGACATCGAGACCCGGAGACCCGGATCGACAGTATCGATCAACATCAGCCCGCCGAGGAAAAATGAAATCAATCCCCCGATTGTAAGCAGGCCGTGGCTTACCACTTTCACCTCCGCGATGAACAGAATTATGGATAATAATATCAGCGCCAGACCGGCGTAGTTGATGGGCAGAGTCTGCGAGGCATAGAAAGCCAGTATCAGCGAAATCGCCCCGACCACGCCGGGCAGGATCGCGCCGGGGTTGTACAGCTCGAGAACAATGCCCAGCCCGCCAATCGAGAAGAGAATCAGCACAACGTCGGGGGAAGTGATGATAGTCAGAATCTTGTGAACAAGCGACATTTCGACATGACGGGTTTGAGCGTTTTTTACTCGTATTGTTTTCCTGCCTGCAGGTAACTCGACTTCTTTTCCGTCGATCTGATCAAAAAGATCATCGAGATTCTCGGCGCGGAAATCGATCACATTCATCTCCAGGGCTTCGTTGTCGGTAATCGACACCGACTGCCGCACAGCTTCCTCGGCCCATTCGGCGTTACGCCCCCGTTTCTCGGCGGCGGCGCGAATCTGCGCGACCGCGTCGTTGGTGATCTTTTCATTCATCAATGAGTCGATCTCTTCACCTGAACCGGATACCGGATGAGCCGCACCGATATTGGTGGAGGGAGCCATTGCCGCAAAATGCGAGGAATAGGTAATATACACACCGGCCGACCCGGCACGCGCCCCGGAAGGCGCGATGTATGTGCAAACAGGCACCGGTGAGTTGAGGATGTTTTTGCAGATCGACCAGGTCGGTTTGGTAAAACCGCCGGGAGTGTCAAGGATGATCACCAGAAGTTCGGCGTTGTTATCGGAAGCTTCTTCAATAACCGCCTCGATTCGTTCATCGGTCACCGCACCGATGGCATCCTCGATATCAATAACATACACAAGCGGCCTGGTCGTATTTCGGTTGTCTTCACTCCTCACCGAATCATCAACAGGGTCTTCCGCTGACACGATCGCCGAGTCTTCGGCATGAACTGTTCTTATTGATATGGGTACGATTGGGGCTATCAGTAAGAACAGGGCTGTAAACAATTTCAGTCCGTTTCTCACATTCATGCTCTCAATATGGATATACTGCTTCCACAAGTCAATTGTTTAGAAAAGACTTTGGAATAAGCTGAAAAAATACTCTCAAGGCCATTATTGGAGGAGTGGGTTTTGTTCGTGACAGCACCTGAAAACCCAGCCGCCGGAAAACTGAAGGGAGAATGGCAAAAAGCCGGTTCGGGCGGGCTATTTAATTTTATCGCAAAAAAATGCGGTGTATGGAATCATACACCGCAGGTTTTTCAGGAATTGACCGTATGAATTGCCTATCGCAGCAGCACCATCTTTGCCGTCTCTGTGTGGTCGCCGGCAACCATGCGATAGAAATAGATTCCGCTGGCCACGCCGTGGCCGCCGAAATCATTGCCGTCCCAGGTAGTGGAATACTCACCGGCCGACTTGACTTCATCGACAATCACATTCACTTCCTGTCCGAGTACGTTGTAAACCGTGATAGTGACATGACTCCGCCGCGCCAGTGAGTACAGAATCGTGGTCGAGGGGTTGAACGGGTTGGGGTAGTTGTGCGAAAGACTCCACTTGAACGGCCGGTTCGACGGTTCATCATCTGTTCCCAGGGATAAAGTCGGGCTCGTACGTACGCGAATGGCGACATCATCCGCCGCGTAATTACCGAGATCGATCCAGGAACCGGATCCGCCGCTGCCGCTGATATAAGTTTTGCCCGTTTCGTTGGGTCCGTCGCCGTCGGCAACAATCGGGTAAGTATAACTTGAGTTGGTGAATTTCACCACTACGACAATATCGTTCCCGGCGGAAATCTGAGGCGGCGAACTGAGCGCCACCGAGTGGTAACCGGCTTCAGTGAAACTATGGTCAAGACTGCTTGTGATCAGGTTCGATAACGTGGTACCGTCGAAGTTGTCATAAATATAGACATCGACATCGGTTGTAGCATCGTTGGTCCAGAACTCGACCCGCGTGATGTACTGCTGAGTAGGAATAGTGTAAATACACAACCCCCAGGCGGTTGTAGTCGAGAATCCCCACTGGGAGGTCCAGCCGTTTTCATCATAGGCCAGTATCGAGCCATTGCCGTCATAATCCATGTAGTCGCTCATGTAGGAAGTATACTTGCCGACCGATGCGGATCCGTAGGCGATGTAAAAATAACC
>JAJRTA010000065.1 GCA_024278515.1 Candidatus Zixiibacteriota bacterium | reverse complement strand
TGAAAGTCTGGGAGCATTCCCGGAAACGGTCATTTGTCACGCTGGCTTCGGTCAACAGCTATGAGTTCTGGGGTTCGGGAGACCGACCGAAATATCTGAATATCGGCGGCGCGGTGAAATACTATTTCCGGCAGTGATTTGACCGATAGATTATTCCATGAGGCAATTTCTAACCGATACAAGTATCGCTCGGATCATCATAGCCGCGCTCATATTGGGTATTGTGATAAGCGGTTATAGCTGTAACGGCGACGATCCTCCTAAACCGCCGCAACCGATCGGACTCGAGGCTGTCAACGGCGAGTTCTACCGCGGCAATATGGGAGGGACCCTGCTGGATAAGCCGCTTGAATTCGGTGTCAAAAACTATTCCGGTGATTACGAGCCTGACCGCTGGATACATTTCAGTTTGCTGGAGGGGGATGGTACTCTCTCGGCCGACTCGCTCAAGTCCGGCAACAGTGGTCTGGTTACTCTCGAGTACAATTTCTCGGGCAGTCTGGGACATGCCGCAATCAGGGCCATCGCCCGCAATATCGATACGGTCGAAGTTTACCTGCGGGCTGATGTTCTGATCCCCGGTGTCGGCGGACAGGGGCAGTATGTCAGGCTTGATGACACCTATCAGGACATTCTTGATTTCAATGGTACGCCGGTTTCGCACGATATCTTTGATGGTATTCCGATTGTAGTGGTTAATTACGAAGCAACAAAGGGCGTAGTATTCGTGGTTGATGATGCCGATACCAACGGTGTGCTCGAACCCTCGTCCGAGGTGCTTTCCATAATAGTCGTGGACTCGATCTTCCTGCAACCGGACAGCACAACCTACTCCGCGCGCTATGAAGGGACCACGATCGATGGCCTTGGGATCGGCTCGCACTGGTGGAATGACTTTGTGCCCGTTTACGGATTCCCGAACTTTGTGCACACCGACAACAGCGATCCGGAATTGCCTACTCTCAAAGTAATCTATGAAGACCTGAATATGACTCTCTGGAGCCGTCAGTCAGACAGTACGATCTACCAGATCGACCTGACCGATCCGCTTTAGTCATCCCGGCCGAGGCGATATCTTGTTGTGCCATTTGCCTGACTGATCCGGCCGCTGTTCGATATTTGATAAATCCCGTAGTTCCGCAGGCCGGCGCGTTTGCGGGTCCGAATCTCAACTTGACGTTGACAATACGGACTGCTCCGGCTATAATGCCGGGCTTGTAAGATAATCTGATACTGTTTAACAGGAGTTGCTTAAGAATGCGTAAACTGATTTTCTGTCTGATGCTCGGCCTTTTGGTTGTGTTGGCCGGATGCGGCAAGGAAGAGCCCTCCGATGTCAACAACGGCGATGGCAACGGCAGCAACGGCGGTGGTAACAATAATGTGCTGGGAGCGATAAGTCTGGATCATGTCGACGGTTCACCTGCTGATGGCAAATTAACGGCCGGGGGCGAAGCGGCCTTTTACATTCGCCTGACCAATAACTCCGGTTTTCCCGCTCTGGGGATTACCAACGGATTCCGTATCTACTCGACTGATGGCGCCACCTGGGCAACCAGTTCGATCGACACCACCGGAACTCTCACCAAAACACAATTCGATTTGATCTTTACTGCCAATTATTTCTCGGTGACCGGTTCCGGCGCCGATACTGTGGCCTACGGTGGAGCCAAGCAGGCCGGTACGGGCATGGTCAACGGTTTCGATGACATCGCTTACAAAATCACAATCGGGCCGATAGACGCGGCCAGTGTCGGTAAACACATCTGTCTTGATTCATCCTTCTACCCGCCGTCCGGTTCCTGGATGTGGTCATACGGTTCAGATGGGGCCGGCCCGCCGGCCTGGGACGGTCCGCACTGTTTTGAAGTTGTACAGTGACGGAATAAAAATGTCTTGTTATTCGGGTGGATCATAGTATCCGCCCGTTATTATTTCAGATACCGGATCGGGGCAGGACAACAAATGTTGTTGGGTCGTCGAGTTAGTGCTTACTGTGCAACGGCTGTTTGTATCCGTTCAAGCTGTTCGGAGTATGTTTCATTGTCGGGGTCCTGCATCACCGTTTCTTCGGCGTATCGTAACGCCTCAGACAACAGACCGCGTGCTTCGCAGATATTGGCCAGCAGGCTCAGGTGTTTGGCTTTGAACGGCCCATCGGAGGCGCGTTGCGATGCGATCAGGGCGTATTCTTGAGCTTCCTCGAGATTGATTCGTCGTTCAAAACAGAAATCGGCGAACGGGTAGTAGTTGTCCAGGTTCTTATCCCAGTTTTTTCCCAGCCCTGATTTGTAATGTCGGATAGCCGCGGCCGTGTCATGGTTGACATATAATGCCAGATCGGCGTTCAGCTCGGCGTGTAGTTTGAGCCCTCTGGCATCGCGGCGGCTTCCGGTGGCGGCTATTCCTGCCTGCAGATATTTCCCGATCCGATCGGTTGTTTTCATTCGTCTGGCCAGCTTGCTCATGAGTTGTGCGACCGTGGCCACATTTTTCAGATTTTTGCGCGGCGCATTGATAACCGCGTCAGCCGAAGAAAAAACATCATCAAACGGTACCTGATCATTCCATGCCGCGCTGGCGTAGTTTTCAAATATCTGGTAAGAATAATCAGCCCCGCTTCCACCGATAGCCTGGGCGCGTTGATAATACTCGGCCGCCCGAACAAACGCTTTGATATCCGAGTGATAAGTAGCCAGAAAAAGCGCTTCACCGCGGTTGGGATTTTGTTCAAAGGCGGCGATACGATCATCGATAGTAGTCAGGTTTGATAATGCCTTGTAAAATGTCCGGAGAAACCGATCGGCTCCGGTATAGCCGGTCCAGCGATTTATAACTTCCCCGGCGGTATCAGTGAGAATAAATACAGGAAAGTACGGACCCACGCGGTACTTTTCGCCAAGTTGTTTCCCTTCCCCGACCCGGTAGTTGAGCGGCAGGTGGATCACCTGTTCCAGAGCGTCACGCATTCGCTGTTCGGAAGCCACTTCACGAGCGGCCAGTTCGCAGTACTCTCAACCATCACGAAAGAACTCGAGCAGCAAAGGCTTGCCTGTCTCGGCCGCCAGCGCACGCGCATCGTCAAAAGAGGCCGGTGTGTCCGCATTCTGCGCCGTAGCGAAATCTGCCGTCAAAAAAAATGCGGCGGTCAGAATCGATATTCCGAATCGTCTCACGAATTCGCCTTCTAATTAAAAACTAATGTATTGTCATTAAGTTATACAATAGCTTATGTCTGCTGTTCAACTATACTTTCACTACCCGGGTGCCGGCGATATGATCATGGATACAACGTCGTTCCTCGCTGAAGATGAACAGTATATCGACCAGTCCGTAAAACGGAACGATGCCGATCAGACCGTTCACGATCTCCCGTAACAGAACGTTGGTAACAAATCCACCGTTGCTTTCGTCGAGTTTGACGATTTTGATATCGACCATTCGTTTTCCGATAGTCTGTCCCTGAACTGAGAGCAAATACCACTGATAAGCGATCAGTCCGATTACACCGATAATAAAGATGGCAAATCCAAGCATAGCCCCGGCATCGTTATCGGTAATTGCGCTGATCATAAACCAGAACAGGAACAATGGCAATACCAGAAAGGCGTCGATGAGCCGGGCGGCCAGTCTTGCTCCGCGTCCGGCCGGTTGCATTGTCGTCGGCGGTGGAGGAGGACTGCTCATTGTTGTCTGATAAACGATATTCGACGACTTGTCGACCGGTTGGGCATCAACTGGAACGGTACACTCTTTTCCGCACTGGTTGCATTTACACGTTTCTCCCGGTTTGAGATACTGCACGACAAGGCCGGCGTTACAATGCGGGCAGTTGAATGAAAGTGACATATCGGACCTCCCTTGTTGTGATGAACCGACTCGGAAGAATTGAGCATTCTGTTGGTTTGCATCACAGCTTGATTACGACACAAGGTATTTGCAATTATCGTGCCCTGACCGCCCGCAGTGCGTCTTTCAACAAACGGGCCGGTGTCTTCTCGCAATTGGCCCGGATAGCGGTAAAACATTTCTCACATTTGTTATCTTTGGTGAATTTCTCGATCATCTCCGCCTGAGAGTCGAACTGTTCGCGAACCATACCGCATGGGGTCAGCTTCCCCCACGGGTTGACGATGGCGAATCGTTTTCCCGCTTTACAGTCGGAGTTCTTACCTTCTTTGAAGAATTTTATCATCTCACGAAGGGTCCATTCCGACGTCAGGATCGGGTATCCTTCCTTTTGCATGGTCAGGAGTTTATCGACAATCGCTTCCAGTTCCACCTGATCCTCCGGCTTGCTGATCAGGTAAAATTCGCGTCCGGTGCGCAGTGAGTTGTAGGTGGAGAAATTACAGGCCACGCCCCATTCTCTGGCTCGTTCGGCGATCTGCGGCAGATCGCGAAAGTTATCGCTTTGCACCACGCAGGCCATGATAATATCCTGATTGTTGTATTTCGCCAGCCGGGGAACCAAATCAGCCATGTGCTCGAAGTTACCGTTCAAATGACGGAATGTATTGTGGCGCTCGTCGGGGTAATCAAGCGACATCGAAAAATGGTCGACACCGGCCTCCTTCAGGGCAAGGTATCGTTCTTCGTTTATATTCTGAGCATTGGTGGTCACGACCAGAATCATCGTTTTATCTCTGGCTCGCATGGCGCGCGCGATTTCCGGCAGATCCTTGCGAAGAGTCGGCTCTCCGCCGGAAAGCTGAGCTACTGCCGGTTTCAGTTTGGGAATCCAGTCGGCGAAGACATGAGGTTCCAGTCGTGGTTCTTCGATGTAATGACCGAGGTCACAGTGCTCGCAATCGGCGTTGCAGTTGTAGGTGATCTCAAAAGATACCGTGACCGGTTTCCCGCGGAGGATATTGAGGGCGGTTCGGGCAGCGATTTTTGCTTTGCGTCCTGCAGAAAGGGGAGGCATACACATTCCTTTATGTGATCAGTTGGTCGCCTGTCAATTCCTGTTGGCTGAGTTTTCGTTTTGCTTATTCCATAAATTAACGTCGGTCCGCCTGTAAGGCATGAAGATAATTAATATCCATTGCAGGGTAAAGAAAAACCCGCCGGTGAGGGCGGGTTTTGAAAATTGGGAGAGAGACTGCTATTTGAAAACGCTCACCGATATAACGGTAAAGGGTTTTTACAGCCACTTGCCGCATTTAGCTCTCGCTACCGCCTTTCAGCGGGTCACGGCGTCGGCGCAGCAATCAAGAGACAACCTTCATGAGCTAAGTGTTAGAGGTTTTCAAATGACCTCTCTCTCCACATTTTTTACTACAGGTAATATCGAAGCGAACGGAGTTTTATGCAACATAATTTACTTTATAATTTCACGATTCTTGCCAGTGGTCGGATTTTGTAATATGTTATCGCCCGATAATAAAACCGGATAACAGTGAGCCGCCTGATAGAATGATCACATCGATAGGACTTGATATTGTCGAAACAGCCCGGATCAAAGACGATCTGGAAAGATTCGGTCCGCGGTTCAGCGACCGTATCCTCGGACCTGATGAGAAAGTATTGTTCGACCGGCGTCAGGACAAACCGTTGTTTCTGGCCGGACGGTTCGCGGCTAAAGAAGCGGTGGTAAAAGCGTTGGGCAAATATCTTACCGTTCGACCGCCGCTTCAGGAGTTGCAGATTGTCAACGACCAAACCGGCCGACCTGAATTGAAATTACCTGATTCGGTCCGTGAGTCTCTCGATGGCGCGCGCTGTTTTATTTCGATTTCGCATGAACGCAACTATGCCGCTGCTGTGGCTATATTTGAGGATCCAGCATGAACCAGGATGAACTGCTTCGACTGTTCAAAGACTCCGGCGCTCTGCTTGACGGACATTTCAAGCTGTCGTCGGGTCGTCACTCTGATATCTACTACGAAAAATTCACCCTGCTGAAACAACCGGCGATCTGTACCCGGATATGCGAAGAGATGGCGTCGCGTATTCGAGACCAAGGAGCCGAGACGATTGTCGGGCCGACCACCGGCGGTATTATTATCGCCTACGACGTAGCCCGGTATCTCGGAATTGAAGCTATCTATGCCGAACCGGGCGATAATGGCCGGGTGTTCAAACGAGGGTTTTCGCTGGACAAGGGTCGGAAGGTGGCTATTGTCGATGATGTTCTTACCCGGGGCGGATCAGTGCGCGAATGTATCGAGCTCGTGAATGGGTATGATGCGGAGATAGTAAGTATCAATGTCATGCTGGATCGGTCCAGCGGACGGGTAACATTCGACTATCCTTTCGATGCTCTCGCTTCGGTCGCGGCCGATGACTGGTCCACCGATGAGTGCCCTCTCTGCGCCAAAGGTGAACCGCTCACTCAGCGTGGCAGCCGTAAGTTCAAAGTCCGCTGATTCGACCGTCTGGATTACAAGTCAGGCCCGGAAAGACATTCATTGAAAGGTCCTCACAACTCGTCATAACCGGTCGATGGTCCGCCTTTCAGGGATTGTTGAAAAAGTTTCTTTATTCTGTTGTGTTGGGTCCAGCGAATTCGCGCCAACGAATTCGTGTGGCCCAACGTTATTGTCCGAAATGGGTTTCTGTGCCGGGCCTCAAACACACTTTCAGTGTGTTCAGAATCCGTCACAACAATAGCAGGGTTTTTCAACAAGCTCTTCAGGGTGGGGACCTTCCGTCATTCTGGCGAAAGCCGGAATCCAGTCTTCGAGGATAGCCCTGGATTTTTCGTGCACAGTGGTTTTCTCGTCTACTGCGTATCTGCGCACAGGAAGTGCGCCGACCACAGGTATGTTAGTTGTTCGCTCGCTTGCCAAAACGGGGCATGAATATTATCTATTAGATTATGCCGGCCAATCTGCCTCCGCAATACTACGAGCTGGAGCGCGAGTACCGCGCTGAGAAAGACCCCCGCGAAAAACTGCGTATGGCCGAAGAACTCCTGCGCATGATGCCTAAACACAAGGGGACCGACAAACTTCAGGCCGACATGAAAGCCAAAATATCGGCGCTGAAAAAGAAAATCCAGCAACCGGGCAAACCGGGCGGAGCCCGGCACGCCCCGGCGCATGACCATATCGACAAAGAGGGAGCCGGGCAGGTTATTCTGACAGGTCCGCCCAATTCCGGCAAATCGTCGCTTCTCGATATCCTCACCCATGCCGAGCCGCTGGTGGCCGATTACCCGTATACTACCCGGGAGCCGTTGGCCGGAATGATGACTTATCAGACGGTACAGATTCAGTTGATCGACACGCCGCCGATTTCGCCCGAATCGTATGAAAACTACTTGTCCGGTCTGATCCGTAACGCCGACCTGGTTGTGCTGGTCGCTGATCTGGCGGCGGAGAATTGTATCGCCGACCTCAATTTCGTTGTTCAAAAACTCAGGGAGAAACGCATCCTGTTGCAACCGGATGTGACCGAGCCACCTGATGATCCCCGTTATTGCGCGAAAAAATCTTTGTTGTGCGGTCACAAGAAATACGACGACCCATCGGGGGAGATGTTCAGGCGTGTAGCCGATAAGTATTCCGATTTCACGATCGTACCGACTTCGATTCTGGACGACGCTTCACTGGAAGCATTCAAAAAAGCGGTGTTCGAACAGTTGTCGATCATCCGCGTTTACACCAAACCGATCGGGAAAGAGGCCGATTTTTCCAATCCGGTCATATTGCCTGTCGGTGCGACTGTCGAGGATGCGGCGGCAGACCTGCACAAGGACTTTGCCACCCGATTGAAATACGCCAGGATCTGGGGTGAAGGGAAATTCGATGGTCAGCGGGTTCAGCGCGATTTCAAATTATCAGATGAGGATATCCTCGAGTTTCACCTGTAATCGAAGGCGGGTTTAACTTTTGATCGAGTCAGCGTCGCTCTCGACGGTTACTTGTGTTTTCGGAATCTCCCGACACCAGTTTCGCTTGTTACAGGCAGGGCATCGAAGGTATTTCTTGTCGGGGTAATGCGGGCTGGTAAGGTCGGTCAGAAACGAAATTGAAAAGCAATGGTCACACTCTGAGCATTTATAATCAAAGCTGCTGACATGCCACTGCACCAGCAGGTACAGCAACCAGCCCACGATACCCATCGTGACAACTCTCAGGGGCCATTCGATCGACCAGTCCAGCCAGTCGGTTACGACAAGCAGTATTATCCCCAGAAAAGGAATCAGGATGCTTACAGTCAGATTGTTGGTTTTCACAACTGTCCCTCCGTCAGAGCACATATAGTCAGCCTTGCCTTTCTATATACACTATTTCCCTGACTTTTTCAATAGGTCCGAAGAAAAAAAGGGAATATTGTCCGGTTGAATTGAGCAGTTATTCTCCGGTCTTAGAGGCCGATCAGCCGGTCGTACAAAGCGACCATGGCGTCGAGCGATTGTTTCCAGTCGTATGTTTCGGCCACCCATTTATAGCCGGCCTCGCCCATTTTACGACAAAGCTCTTTGTCTCTGGCCAATGTGACAATGGCATCAGCCAGACTGTTTACGTCACGGGGCGGTACCAAAAGTCCGGTTCGTCCGTCTGGGAGCACTTCGGGGACTCCTCCGACCCGCGATGCGATCACCGCCCGGCCACAGGCTCCGGCCTCGAGCACCGCGACGCCGAACGATTCGGAGTCCATAACCGACGGCATGACCATGAATCTGTTGTCGCGAATCAGGTCATAAACACGGTCATTGTCGATAAACCCGACAAAGTCAACATTCTGTGTGAGTTCGAGCCGGGCGGTTTGCATCTTTAGCTGTTCGGTCAGTTCTCCTTCACCGGCTATGGTGAGTTTCAGCTCGGGTATAGTCTTCTTTGCTATGGCCAGAGCCTTCAGGAGGATATCCGGGCCGTATTTCTTTCGATGAGCCTTGACATAGCACAAGCCCACAGGCAGAGTCTCCGGCATAGGTACGATTTCATCCGGTACCGTCACGCCGAAAGGAATGATTGAAGTTTTCTCTGATGCCTGCGGCAACAGCTTTTCCGTTACGTTTTTCAAAAGTCGACTGGTGGCTGTAATATGATCGGCTTCGCTCAGTATCTTCCTGATCATCCATCGCTTCGGCAGGTTGTTCGGGAAGTCCATTATGTCCGCCCCCCAGACCGAGACGACTCTCGGACAGCCGGAGCATTTGAGCATCCACCAGCCGAACCCGGCGGCGTAGTGCGCATGGACCAGATGCGGTTTGAACGCGGCCACTTCACGCGCCGCCTGACCGGCTTTCGTGAAATATGAAATCCGGCCGGACCGGGGGAATATGGTTGAAGCGATGCCGTCCTGTGACTTGCCGCCGAGGGAAAACACTTTAACTTTGTATCCTCGCGAAGTCAACCCGCGCGCCCATCTCTGTACATGGACCGAACTGATCCAGCCCAGGACAGCTATACGTTTACCTGAGGAACCGGTCATGATTGTCTGCCTTGTTTATTCGCACATCTCACAAGAAGGCGTTTTGCCGGTCGCTTGGCAATCAGAAAGTCCTGTTCCGGGATTGGATAAAACAATCTTGCGTCATTCATCAGGCGGTATTAGAATGTTGCGGGTCGGAGTGATCGAACCCTAACGCTGAGGATAAAACCGGTGAAAAAAATCCCGCTGTTCGATCTCAAGCTGTCGGTTGCATCGAAAAGGGAAGTAACTTCGGTGCTGAACTCCGGCTGGTTGTCAACCGGCCCCAAAGTAGTTTCATTTGAGAAAAAAGTCTGTTCGCTTATGAAGGTTCCCTATGGAGTGGCGGTTAATTCGGCCACTATCGGGTTGCAACTGGCTATGCAGGCTATCGGGGTCGGTCCCGGGCGTGAAGTTATCACTACTCCTTTTACGTTCGTGGCTACAGTCAACGCGATAATGGCGCTTGGCGCGCAGCCGGTGTTTGCCGATATCGATCCGAATACGCTTAATATCGACCCGGATGAAATCGACCGGAAGTTCACGGCACGCACCGGGGCGGTAGTTCCGGTCGATCTGGCCGGACATCCCGCCGACTACAACCGAATTATGAAACTATGCAACCGGGCTACGGTGCCGTTGATAGCCGATTCCGCGCATTCCATCGGCGCCGCCTACGGCAAAAAAAGCATCCCGCTGGTGGCGGACGCCGCTGTTGTTTCGTTCTATTCTACCAAGAACCTGACCTGTGGTGAGGGGGGGATGGTGCTTTCGCGCCATCAGCCGTTTATGGAGATGGTGCGGCTGTTGTCACGGCATGGGCTGACATCGACCGCTCATGAACGCAGGAAAAACGCCGTACCTCTGTACGATGTAGTACGACCGGGCCATAAAGCGGCCATGTCCGAGCTACACGCGGCGGTCGGTTTGGGGCAGCTTGCCGATTTCAAGAAACAGCAGAAACAGCGCGAAAAACTGGCGAAGAGATACCACGACAACCTGGCCGGTCTGACCGATTATCTTGAGTCGCCGGTAACTTATAAAAACTGCCGGCACGGATGGCATCTTTTCATCATCAGACTGCATCTGTCATCGCTGAAAATTGACCGTGACAGGTTTATCGATCTGATGGCCCGCCGGGGTATCGAATGCGGAGTTCATTACCGGCCAGTTTTCGAGTATTCGTTTTATCGCAATTATCTCAGCTTGTCACCACAGTTTTTCCCTAATGCCGCTTACGCCGGAAAGCGGGTTGTTTCTCTGCCGTTTTATCCGACTCTGAAGCTGACAGAGGTTGACCGGGTTTGTGAGGGGGTAGAATCCGTCGTCATCCGGCATCGCCGATAATCCATACCTCATGGATTGAGTTGGCACTGTCTTGACACTGACTGGTATAATCTCTATATTCGCGCCGGTTATCGTGGATATAACATGAAAGGAAAGACTGTGAATATAAAACTCAGCCTCAGGCTGTTTGTGTTGCTGGCTTTTACCCTGATTGCCGGTTGTTCCGGAAGTGAGCAGGCCAAAGATGAAGACAGTGACAGCATCAAACAGGAACAGAACAAGACCGTTACGGATTCCGGTGCTGTCTCCCGGGAGGACGTTTCGGTACAGACTGAACCGGACAGTCTGAAGTACCCGAAAGTGAAAATCCGCAATCCCGACGATCCGTTTGTAACTCTGGAAACGGACCTTGGCAAAATGACCCTCGAGCTGTATCGTGATATTGCCCCGGCCCATTGTGACAGTTTTGTGGCGCGCACCAAAGAAGGTTTTTATGACGGCCTGATTTTCCATCGTGTCTGGAGGAACTTCATGATCCAGGGGGGCTGTCCCAAAGGGGACGGCACCGGGAATGCCGGTTATTTTCTTAAGGCGGAGTTTTCCGATCTCCCCCACCTGGAAGGCACTCTTTCGATGGCTCGCGGACGCGACCCGAACAGTGCTTCATCGCAGTTTTTCATCTGTCTGGCTCGCAACCGGGCAACCGAAAATCTTGACGGCAAATATACCGTGTTCGGCCGTTTATTAAAAGGGTATGAAACCCTTCATGCTATCGGCGATGTCAAGTGTACGACCAACCCGAACAATCCGAGAGAAAATACGAGGCCGATTAAGGATGTACACATCATAAAGGCTTATCTGTCGGATCCTGATGGTAATCCGCTGTAATCGGACGTTTGTCGAAGCGGTACAGAAACTTAAAAACGGCGGGACAGGCTCCTCCATCCCGCCTTTTTTGTGGATTGCCTGCAGGATATTTCTGATAATGAAAGAGTCATAATTGTGGTCGCAAGGGATGTCAGCACCTGATGAGTAAGCGCAATGTGGTAATACTGGGTTCGACCGGATCGATCGGCCGTTCCACTCTTGATGTGATCGACGCCCATCCCGGTGTCTTCAATGTCCGGGCGCTGGCCGCATACTCGAATACCGAACTGCTGGCGCGCCAGGCTGCAAAGTACCGGCCTGAATATGTCTGTATAGCGGATCAGTCCCGGCTGTCGACGCTGAAGGAACAGATGGGAAAAACTGAAGCGAGACTGCTGGCCGGGGAAGATGAGTTGATACGGCTGGCCGAGCTTTCCGACGCCGAGATTATAGTCAACGCGGTTGTCGGCGCGGCCGGGTTGCGCGCTTCATTAGCAGCAGTGGAGAAAGGAAAATACCTGGCCCTGGCCAATAAAGAATCGCTGGTGGCCGGAGGGCCGCTTTTCCCGCCGTTACTGGAAAAATCGGAGGGAGCTATTCTTCCGATTGACTCCGAACACTCGGCGATCTGGCAACTGGTTTCGTCAGGTCGCAAGGATACGATTCGCAAGCTGATCATTACCGCATCGGGTGGACCGTTCCGTGAGTATCCCGCCGAATCGTTCGATACCATCAGCCCCGAGCAAGCGCTCAAACATCCCACTTGGCAGATGGGCAGCAAGATTACCATCGACTCGGCCACCCTGGTCAACAAGGGACTCGAAGTGATCGAAGCTGTCGCCCTTTTTCAGTTGCCGGTAAACCAGGTTGAGGTCGTTGTCCATCCGCAATCGATTATTCACTCGATGGTAGAATTCGTCGATTCGTCGATCCTGGCGCAACTATCGAAACCGGATATGCGTTTACCTATAACATACGCGCTGTTCTGGCCGGAACGGGTGAGCTCGGATTTCGGGCGGCTCGATATGAGAGAACTGACCCAACTGACCTTTGAACCGCCCGATTATGACCGTTTTCCGGCTCTGAAACTGGCCTTTCAGGTAGCGGAAACCGGCGGGAGCGCTCCGGTGTTATTCAATGCGGCCAATGAAGTGGCGGTAAGCGCCTTTCTGGAGGGGCGTATTAAATTTACCGATATCGCCCGAATTATCAGGGCGACCGTCGATAAAATAAGTATTGTGTCGGATCCGAAGCTGGCTGATATTCTTGATGCGGACCGGCTGGCCCGGGAAACGGCGACTGAAATAGCAGGTTTTTGAAAATGGTAACTATTGCGGCATTTATTTTTGTACTTGGAGTCCTGATTTTTATCCATGAGTTGGGACATTTTCTTGTGGCCAAGAAGGCCGGAATCAGGGTTGAAAAGTTCTCGCTCGGCTTTCCGCCCAACATTCTGTCACGCAAGGTCGGCGATACGACCTATTGTATCGGAATAATTCCACTGGGCGGTTATGTCAAGATGGCCGGTGACAACCCGCTTGAAGAGAATGCCGGTGCGCCTGATGAATTCATGTCCAAATCGGTTGCCCAGCGGGCGGCGGTGATTTTTGCCGGACCGTTTATGAATTATCTTCTGGCCGTGGTTGTTTCCTTCGGGCTCCTCGCTTTTGCCGGGGGAGATTATATCATCGATCCGGACCGGGTCCTGATAGGTGAGGTGCAGCCGGAAAGCCCGGCTGAAAAGATCGGTCTGACCACCGGCGACCAGCTTCTTTCGATCGATGGCGTGCCGCTGACCAGCTTCGATTCTCTCAGGTTCTATGTTTACAGCAAACCGGGGGAAGCGGTCGACCTAGTCTGGCTGCATGAAGGTGACACACTGTCTGCTTCCGCGACAACTGTAATCAAACCGGTCCGAAACGCCGAGGGAGGAGTTGATTCGGTCGGCCAGCTCGGTTTCACCCAGTTTACCATGGGGCGCAAACAGTACGGGGTGGGAGCGGCCTTTGTGCAGGCTTTCAAAGATACGCACTGGAAAGTATTCGCCACCTTCTGGTTCCTGAAAGAGTTTGTTACCGGCAAAATATCCTCCAAAGCGGTCGGCGGACCGATTTTCATCGCCCAGTTGTCGGGAGAGCAGGCCCGCCGCGGAGCCTATTCGTTGTTCAGCCTGATCGCGTTGCTTTCGGTCAATCTGGCTGTGCTGAATGTTCTGCCCATTCCGGTCCTTGACGGTGGTCATCTGGTGTTTCTGATTATTGAAAAGATTCGGGGCAGGGCTCTTTCGGTCAAAGCGCGAACATGGGCGCAGCAGATCGGACTGGTGGCTATTCTTGGTTTGATTCTGCTGGTGACGTATAATGATATCGCCCGGGTAATTCTCGGTTATTAATCCCGGGGGAGTGACTTCATGTATACAATTTAGACAACAGTTGGTACGACTGATCAGGATGATCATAAATTGGCCGAGTAAATTGAGCAGGAATCGTTAAATGGCATCTAAAACATCTTTATCTCTTTGGGACAATTTCAAGCAGATCGGGGTTGCGGTGGTCCTCGCGCTATTGATCAAAACATCGATTGTCGAAGCTTACAAAATCCCTTCGCAGTCGATGGAGGATACTCTTCTCGTGGGCGATTTCCTTCTGGCCAACAAGTTCGTTTATGGCGCCCGTCTCCCTTTTGTGGGGTGGCGTCTTCCGGCTATCGATGAACCTAAACCGGGTGATGTGATCATCTTCATCTTCCCCCGGGACGGTGTGACGAAATACATAAAACGGTGTGTTGCGGTTGCCGGTGATACTGTCCTGATCAAGGACAAGAAACTTTTCGTCAACGGTAAGCGGTTTGAGGACCCGGAGAAGTCCAAATTCGTCAAAACGCGGATCGAACCGCGCGGACCGGGGGGAACCGACAGTCCGGATAATTTCGGGCCGTTTATAGTACCGCCGGGTCATTACTTCATGATGGGCGACAACCGCGATAATTCGTATGATTCACGCTGGTGGGGACCGGTGCCCCGACAAAATATCCTCGGCGAAGCTATGATTATCCACTGGTCATGGGACGATGAGGTCCATCCGTCCGGCGAAGTTAAGATCTCCGACCCGCTGTCGGTGCCGCGGCTGTTTGTTCACAACGCCATATACTTTTTTGAAAAAGTACGGTGGGGCCGTTTATTCACCGTGGTCTCCTGAACTTGAGCCGCTTTCTTAGTTACAGACTTGCGAGCCCCGGACCGAAATAAGCGTATAAGAAAACAGACGGTTAAGCAATACAACGACGAATATGTCTGACCAGATGATAGAACAGCAACCGGCGGAAGTCAGAACTCCTGCCGTTTCCCAAAGCTCTCAGGTATGGCGCGGGCTGAGAGAACTCATGATCTATGCCGCTTTCTTTCTGATACTCAAAACCAGCGTACTGGCGGCCTATACAATTCCGTCGGCTTCCATGGAGGATACTCTGCTGGTGGGGGATTTTCTCGTCTGCAATCAGTTTATCTATGGCGCCCGGCTTCCACTGATAGATATCCGCTTACCGGCTATTCGCGATCCCGAGCCGGGTGATATCGTGGTGTTTCTGTATCCCGGAGACTCGGTGACTCGTTATATCAAGAGATGCGTAGCGGTAGGAGGCGATATCGTAGAGATTCGCAACAAGCAGCTATATGTCAATGGTAAACCCGTCTCCGACCCGGCCGGATCAAAGTATGTCGATACGCTGATAACCGGGCAGCGACGGATAAGGCCCGGCCGTGATAATTTCGGACCGTATGAAATACCGAAAGATCATTATTTTATGATGGGCGATAATCGTGACGAGTCCTTTGATTCACGCTTCTGGGGAGCGGTATCGCGTGATCTGGTGGTGGGGAAAGCGGTGATGATCCACTGGTCATGGGACGACTCGGTGGCTCCGTCACCTGAGGTTGTCTGGAAAGATCCGTTATCGGTGCCGAGATTGTTTATTCATGAAGCTTTACATTTTTTTGAAAAGGTTCGTTATGATCGACTATTCACGGTCATTTAGCGTCTGACTTATGACATGATTGACAAGAGGTAAATGACAATGCGTTTGAAAGTAGAGAACCCATTCGGCACAATATTATTTGAGAAATTCAGGAAAAAGTGCGGTGCTATTTTACCTGTTTCTATGGGAGTCCTGGTTACGGTTACTTCGGTGGTGGCCGGGCCGAATATCGGGATACCAGAGCCTGAGTTCAATTTCGGTCGGGCCGCTCAACATGCCGTGCTGAGTCACCGGTTTAAGATAACCTCCACCGGCGATGATACCCTTGTAATAAATAAGATAGTCCCCGGTTGCGGCTGCACCAAGGCGCCGTTGTCTGATTCCGTTCTTGCTCCGGGTGAGGAAACCATCCTCGAGCTGTTTTTCTCGACCAAATCATTTCGCGGTATTGTCAACAAGTCTACCTATCTTGAGACTAATATCTCGGATGAAAAATACTATATCAAATTTGAAGCTGAGTTGCTTCCGGAACCGGATACGGTAAAACCGATACATCTTAGCCCGTCACGTCTCGATGTTTCTCAATTCAAGCCAAAAGTCAGAAAAAAGGCGAAGTTCTGGATTCACAATACGGATTCTGTCGACTACCGAATCAAAGTGATCGACTACGCCGATAAAGTTTTCGATATCAAAATGCCGGAACTGATTCCGGCGCATGATTCGGCCTGGGGCGGCGTAATTGTCAAGGATGACTATATCGAGACCGAGTTTGAACATTCGATTACTTTTGAGGTCGATGACGGCAGCGGGTTGAGATACTCTCTTCCCGTAAAAAGAATGTACAAAGTCCGCAAGTAAACAACCGTAAGCTGCATTTTTCGATACAAAATGGCGGGTTCGTTTTTGAATCCGCCATGAATCAGAGCTTGTTTTTGTCGGGGCTGGAATGGATACCGTCGTATTTTCTATCCCAGTCCCGCCTTTGACTTCATGAACTCACGGTTCATCTGTCCGATAAAACGAACGTTGATCTCTTTCGGGCAGACCGCTTCGCACTCGTAGTGATTCGTGCAGTTGCCGAACCCTTCCGCATCCATCTGAGCCACCATTTTGGCAACCCGCTCGGCCGCTTCCGGTCTTCCCTGCGGAAGGTTGGCGAACTGCGATACTTTGGCCGAAACGAACAACATCGCCGAAGCGTTCGGGCAGGCGGCGACACACGCCCCGCACCCGATA
>JAJRTA010000064.1 GCA_024278515.1 Candidatus Zixiibacteriota bacterium | reverse complement strand
TATGTCGTCATCTTCGGTGAGGATACGCCGGAAAAACTTATTGCCCGGATCAAACCGGACATTCTGGCCAAAGGGGCCGATTATAAACTTTCAGAGATAGTCGGAGCCGGTTTTGTTCGTAGCTATGGCGGTAAAGTTCGACGCATCAGTCTCACCAAAGGTCGTTCCACTACCCGCCTGGTCAGGAAAGCCGGACGGTAACCTTTCGCCTTATTAACCAGTCCTCGACAGGTACCGGCAGCCTCTTTTGTTCAGAATCTGCACATAAATGCCGATAGCTAAATTATGCCAGTTACCATGACCAAACCGGAGCAGAGGCCATATAAATCGATCGAGTCGAGTCAGGTTGAGGACCGGCTCGCGATCAGGATACAGTCGCACCTTAATGCTGTCGTATCCCCCTTGATCGATGAACTGGCTACCTGCCCTGAATCACATAGAAGCGAACTTGCCGCTCGTATCCACGCAAGCCTGGAAAGTATCTCGTCTATACTTGAAGGGAGTTGTGAACGCAGGCTGTCTACGCTGACGCCGCGTGAACTGGAAATCTGCAAACTGGTCAAGCAGGGTCTGTCGTCCAAAGAGATAGCCGACCGTCTTCATACGTCGGAAGGAACTGTTCGCAATCAACGCAAATCTATTCGTCGCAAGCTCGGACTAACCCGAAGCAGCGGCAATCTCCAGACCGTCCTCAATTCGATCTGACCTTTTGCTGAATGATCCGGCAAGACTATGTTGATGTCGGAGTCCAACCGTCAGATTATATTTAGTGATTTAAGATAAGAGTGGGGTATGGGACTATTCAGCAGGTTGTTGTTCAGGCTGGATGAAATCCGGCCCCCAGATGCCGAAAGCAGCTTCTTTCAGAGCTTTCTCATAATCGGTATCGCGGTCCACACGATTAACGGTGACAAACAAACATTCTTCCCCCATCGAAACGAGATAGAGGCGGTCCCGCTCGACTTCATAGATACCACGCCGTCGCCGTGGGCCGGGCCCGGGCAGTTCGTCGAATATCATCAAAAGTTCCTGCAACCCTTTGAACACGGCAGAAAATGTCTTGCGGAACTGTTCGCCGCTGGCTTCCCCGTGAAACTCTCCGGTGTTGTCGAGACGGTATATGTGCTCGACTCCGGGGACCTCTCTGAGCATTTCCCTGACCGATTTCGGCTGAGACGGCATTTCAACAGGAGGCACCGGTTCCGATTCGGTTAAAGCAATATCTTGGGGAGTATCATCCGGCGGCGATGGGGAGGTCGCGGCCTGAGCTTCCTGCTGACGACGAACTATCTCCTCGACTTCCGAGTGCTGTCGCCGCATTACTTCTTCCATCTGTTGCTGTTCCTCGATGGTGGCAATTTCGGCTTCCAGCCGCTTCTCAATTTTGTGCAACACCTGTCCTTCGGACTGTATGGAGGTAGTTATCCGCGGGTACGGATGGTAGGCGTACTCCGTCTGTATCTGGAGAAGGCCTGGTCCGCCTTTGATCCGGGAGGTCCGGCCGGCGGGGATGTATCGTTCAACCATCATTTTTGACATTCCTCGGCTCAAGCCTGGGTACGCTTTAGTATCGGCATTTTCAGCAGTTGGAATTACCACAGTTTCGGCAGGTGAAACAGCCGGAATCGAAGATCATGGTGCCGGAACATTCAGGGCAGATTTCGCCGGGTGAATCGGAGAAATGGCCGCTTTCGGCAGAATTACCGAAATGAGCCTGCAGGACCTGTGCGATAGCGTCCGGGATCGATGACACCTTTGAGCCGCCTGAAAAAACCGGGCTGGATCCGCCGATTCCCCTGAGCTGTCGAATTATCCGGTCCACCGGCACATGAGCGCGCAGGGCCAGAGACACCAGGCGACAGATCGCCTCGGTGTCGGCCATCGTTGTGTAGCCGGATTTTCCGATATGGGCGAACAGCTCAAACGGCTTGTTGTCCCGGGTGTTCACTGTTACGTAAAGATTCCCGTACCCGGTTCTGATTTTCTGAGTGAAGCCCGAGAGAATCTCCGGGCGTTGATCGACTTTCGGCTCCGGTCGATCCGATTCCGGCGTTGTCTGAGTGGTTGCAAGCACCTGCCCGGGACGGGAACCGTCGCGGTAGATCGTGACTCCCTTGCAGCCGGTCTTCCAGGCCAGTTCGAACGAGCGGCGGACATCATCACGGCCGGACTCTTTCGGCAGGTTGATCGTCTTGGATACCGAGGAGTCGCAATGTTTCTGAAAGGCGGCCTGAGTCCTGATATGGTCTTCGGGGGATATGTCGGACGCGGTAAGGAAAACAGCTTTTAGCTCATCGGGGACGGAATCAATGTCCCTCAGCGAACCGGTTCGAATTATCTGCTCGATAAGGTCATCGGACAGAATACCTTTATCAGTCGCCGCCTGTCTGAACAGATGGTTCAGTTCGGTCATTCGTGTGCCGTCGAGAACATTTCTTACGTAGGCAACAGCAAAAAGCGGTTCAATGCCGGAAGAACACCCGGCGATAATCGACAGTGTCCCGGTCGGCGCTATTGTTGTTACCGTGCAGTTACGCATGATCAGGTTGTTCTGAGCGAAAACGGACTTATTCCAGTTGGGGAATTTACCCCGGCTCTTGGACAGCTCCGATGAGTGTTTCCGCGCCTCCGTCTGAACAAAGGCCATCAGCTTGTCGGCCAGCGAAAGGGCGCTGTCGCTGTTGTAAGGAACCCGCAGCTTTATCAGCATATCAGCCCAGCCCATGACACCCAGACCGATGCGACGGTTGGACAGGCTCTGTTTGCGAATCTCTTCCAGCGGATAATTGTTCTGATCGATCACGTTGTCCAGAAAGTGCACCGCTGTACGCACAGTTATCCCGAGACGATCCCAGTCCACACCGGCGTCGGGTTGTTGGCTCAAGTAGTTGTCCGGCAGCGGTTGTCGCACAAAATTAGAGAGGTTGATCGAGCCGAGATTGCATGAGTCATACGGCGGCAACGGTTGTTCGCCGCAGGGATTGGTGGCTTCGATAGTCTCATACGGAAAGGTCGGGTTGGCCCGGTTCATGCGGTCCAGGAAGATCACGCCCGGTTCGCCGGTCCGCCAGGCCCGGTCGACGATCAGGTTGAACACTTCACGAGCGTCAAGCGTGGCTTCCCTGCCGTCAATCAGATGGACCGAATCAGTGTGCGGGTTATACAGAGGATAACTGCCGCTTTCAGCGAGCGCCTTCATTAACTCATCGGTAATTCCGACCGAGATATTGAAATTGGTGAAGGCGTTGACATCATCTTTGCAGGTAATAAACTCAAGAATATCCGGATGATCGACACGAAGCACTCCCATATTGGCGCCGCGTCTCGTCCCGCCCTGTTTTACCGCTTCGGTGGCGGCGTTATAGACCTTCATAAAGGATACCGGCCCCGAGGCGACCCCGTGAGTAGAGGCTACTATCGAACCGCGGGGACGCAACCGTGAAAACGAGAACCCGGTCCCGCCGCCGGACTGATGAATCAGGGCGGCATGTTTGTTGGTTTCGAAAATCTCGACCATCGAGTCACCGACCGGCAGGACGAAACAGGCCGACAGTTGCCCCAGCGGCCGCCCGGCGTTCATCAGGGTCGGAGAATTGGGCAGAAAATCCAGTGAGGCCATAAGGTCGAAAAAAACCGCCGCTGTTTGCTCGACCCGGATGTCGTCAGCGCCGTAGTTTCGGTCCGCTTCGGCGATAAACCGCGCTACCCGGATAAACATCTCGCGGGCGGTTTCGGTAACTCGACCCTGCTTATCTTTGGCCAGATATCTCCGTTTCAGAACGGTCAGACCGTTTTCAGATATCGCGATTTCTTTGCGTGACCACATATTGACTATCCGTCCTCCCTGAACAGTATCGGTCGTTCCAACTATCTATTATAACATCAGAATCAGGGAGCGGGATCACATTTTCAGCCGAATGCGTCAAAAAAACAGGGGACACCGAAATGTTCCCCGCAGTAGCGTACTATCCCCTGAATAGCTCAGAAAAAGTCTATCGAAAACGATCGGAGCCGATCATCAAGGTCGATCTCAACCCGTGTTTCTGTCGTATCGTAGCCGTCGGTTTCGAATGTGTCATCGTCACCGGTCAACCCCAGCCGCTCGAGGTATCCTTTGTAACCGTTGCCGTGGACTCTCAGCCCGATCGACTGCGGGACACGCAGCCTGAAGTTGGAGTCCTTGCCGTTGATGGTCACCTGTACGTACGGTTCGAGCTCGCCGAGCTTCAGATAAACCAGCGCGTCTTGCGTGTTCAGTGAAAGTCTGCGAAGCGGTGTCGTTGACATGTTGAGGTGGATATCGGATTTTTCGCCGGTAAGGTCGAGCTCAAGCGGGATCTCCTCGTTGAACCAGAGACGCCAGTCCATGTCTTCATCAACATCGACTTTGAGGGCATCCCCGAAAAAACTCATGGGACGGCTTTCAAATTCTATGTAGGCGGTGTCATCTTCAAATGTTTCAGTGATGATCGCCTTGCGAGTAAAACGGTTGAATTCTGCATAGACCAGATCATCGCCGGAATCGCGGATGGTCAGGTTGGTGCCGTCAAGGTCGAGCCTGGCTTTGATCGCATCAACGCCTCGTTCAAACGGAACAGTATGAGACGACTCGGTGAAAAAGCTGCTTTCCGGACCGCCTCCGCCGCTTTGATAGGCGATAAACAGCCCGCCGAAAAACAAGAAACCGGAAGTAGCATACGAAATGAACTGAAAACGGGTACGAGTGAAAATCTTTTCTATACCTATCGCTATCAGAACGAGAGGGGAGTAGACAAGCAGAGCAATCCAGGCATCGTCATTGAGGACACCTATATTGCGCAAAAGCAATAACAGACCTATAGTGATTAACAGGGTGCCCCAACGTAATCTCGCCGGTGTCATCTGATGGGGCCTCCGTTGGAAGGTTGGGTGGCGCCGTTGTCTGTTTGTTCGTGGGAGCCATGTTTGCGACTGCCGCCGAATATCAAGGCCAGACCGGTCAGGATAAGCAACACCGGCCAGAACTCCGCCCAGTCAAACCAGTAAAAGCTCTCGCGGATAAGTAATACAACCCCGATCCCGATCAGTACCAGGCCGGGCAGGTACTTGCGCCAGGAGGTATCCGGCTGTATGGGCGATGCTGTCTGCGCGGTTTCGGGGTGATACTCCCGTTGCGGGACAATTATCCATGCAATGATATAACCGATTACCGCTACCCCGGTAGTAAAGGCAAGGATTACAGCCACTACCCGGACAAGTACGGGGTCCACTTCGAAGTACTCACCCAGTCCCCCGCAGACTCCGGAGATTACTTTATTGGTTCGCGAACGATAAAGTCTTTTATCCATATCAATGCTCCTGTCCCCAGGCTGAAAACTGTCTCTGGGTTTACAATACGTCAGAATCGGGCGGAAGTTCAACCAATTTTGGGAATAGTCCGGCAGACCGGCTTACTGAATCTTATCAAGATATCCCCGGGCGATCTTTATTATGTCAGAAGAACCGGTCCGGGTATACCGTGTTAATTCTTCGATCATCTGCTTGCGCTCGGTGTCATCGTCAGTCATCCGCGCGATCTGATAGCAGGCTTCAAGGTAACCCCGTGTCCGGCTGCTGAGTGTGGAACTGTCCGGTTCAGAAAGGGAGGCTTTAGAACTCAGTCGCTCGGCTTTTCTGTTTCCAGCTTTATTCTTCGGTTTAATAAGAGCGTCCAGCGAATCCCTGACGGCACGCCATTGAAAGAGAGTACGTTCGCCTTTTGCAACAGTCGATTCTTCGCTTGTAATTATCCGGTCTCTCTCTGCGGATACGGTAATAGCTGAACCCAAGCCTGAGATTGTATCCGTAGCCGACAGTAGCGCACTGTCGACAGTACGCTCCGCTTCACCGACTTGTCCGCCGCGGATGAACAATTCATTCCCTCTTTCGGCGCCGGCTCCGGTCATCTGTTTCATAATTTTATCAACAGGCTCGACCGGTTCCGCGGTCAATTCTATTTCCCGTGTCGGACTGGTTTTCGCCGATAAATCTTTCCGGAGGGATGCTTTTGTTTCAACCGGCTGTGGGGATGCGGCTGCCGGGAGGGGCGGTGGAATGGCTTGCACATCTTCGTCTTCAATACTGTACCTAACAATGTCATCAGAAACCACATCCTCATCCGGTACGTTTGTCGCTGTCATTTCCCTTGCCCGTGTGATAATTCCCTCGTCTTTATGCGACACCGAAGAGTCGACCGGCGATACTTTTAATGCTGCCACCGGCTTTTCCATTTCCTGTATTTGTTTGGATGGCGAAAGTATATCACCTTCATGCAATGTAATGAAGGTAAGGGCGGCAATCGACGCGGCCGCGACAGTTATTTTCCAGCCGAGAGCAAACCAGCCGGAACGGGCATCGACAACCTTTTCTTCAGTCTCGATTGCTATCTTTCGTTCTATTCTCAGGGCTGCTTTTTCCCAGTAGTCGGATGCGCCGAGGTCCCGGTTATTTTCGATCAAAGTTACAAGTTTCCTGATATCATCCAACCGGCCGCGGCAGTCTTCACACCTTTCGAGATGTTCTGCGACTGCGCGCATCTCTTCCGGGGTCAGCGACTGGTCATGGTAAGCCGAAAGCCTGTCCTGATAGTAACCGTGATTCATTACAGCAAATCCCTGAGGGCTTTCATCAGCATTGTACGTGCCCGGAACAACCGCGAGTTTACTGTTCCGGGCGGAATCTTTAAAGTAGCGGCAATTTCGGTGTATGACTGATCCTCAAAATGGCGCAACACGAACACGGCACGGTACTTTTCCGGCAACGTCTGTACCGCCCGGTAAAACCGAGCCTGAGATCGGTCGTTCATCAGTTTCTCAAGCGGTCCCAACTCAACCGACTCAGGATCAAAACCTGATTCCTGGAGTTTCTCCAGCGATTCTTTCTTCTTCTCCCGTTCCATCAGGTTGAAAGCGGTGTTGCGCGCGATCGTGGCCAGCCAGGGATAGAAAGAATGGTTGAGATCGAACCGGTCAAGGGCCTGGTAGGCTTTAACAAAGGCTTCCTGCACAACATCCTCGGTGGCGTCAAATGATCCCAGCAGTCCGTATATAAACCGAAACAACCGTTTCTGATTATTCCGGATCAGCAGCCCGAATGCTCGCTGGTCTCCGGCCTGGGCCGCTTCAATCAACCGGCGCTCATCGGTTCCGGTCTCATCCTTGTTTACCGGTTGGGCTGCCTTTTCTTCCCCGGAAATATCATCCATTTTCAGGAAATACCACCGATCAGTTTAAGGGCCAGGATCTCAAGCGCCGCCTCTGGCCGGATAGCCTGTTTCCGGAACTCGGCGTCGGTGTCGGCGATCTCGATGATGTTTTGTTCGAGTCGTTTATTATCATACCGCGACGCCTGTTGACGGAACTTGGGGACCAGAAAGTTACGGTTCCCAAGCGGCTTTTTGCCGTTTTTGACCAGGTAAAGGCTGATAAAGTTACCCTGTAACAGTGACGCTATTACGAACGGAGGGTCACCGTCGGAAAGCAGTTTGTCGATCATCCGCAGAACTTTTCCGGTTCGTCCGGCAATTATCTCATCGGCTAAGGCGAAAATATCGTATCTGGCATAACCGGAGCAGACCGTTGCAATATCAGCTTCCGTAACCGTTTCGCCCGGTTGTTTGTAGTTGATCAGTTTGTTGACCTCGGATTCGAGCGGTCCGAGGTTGCCGTCGATCAGCTCGGCCATCAGATTCAAAGCGGACGGCTCGATACCTATTTCCGCTTTTTTCAGACGGGTCTGAATAGTCCTGCGGATATCCGCCTCGGCCAGTCGTTTGAACTCGACCACCTGTACGGAAGAGTCCATTTTCTTAACGAAAGCCGACTTCGACTTCGGTGCTTTTGCTGCCGGCGAGGTCATGATCACCATACGGTTGGGATCGGCAGGGGAGAGCATTTTCAGGATACGGTCGACCTCGGTCGGTTTGAAGCTCTGGATGTTCGAGATTATCACTGCCTGTTTCTCGCCCAGCATCGGCAGTGTCTGTAGTTCCGTCAGGATGTCTTTGCAACTGACTTTGCGGCCGTCCAGTTTGCGGCTGTTGGTGATAATTTGCAGGTCAGGTATAAAGTTCCTGATCAGATACTTTTCAGCCTCGACCATGCGGTAATCATCGACACCGAAAAAATAATAAGCGGGATGGAACCTGCCCGAGCTGACTTCATTCCTGAGTGTCCGGGGCGTAATCATACATGATTATAGCATCCGGAAAACAGAATGGTCAATCAAAAAGCTGTTCGAACACCGGATTGTCGCGCGCGGCGATCCAGTCAAGAGAGAAACGATATTTCGAACGGTAATCCAGCGCCCGGTCCAGCAGATGGACCAGTTCACCCGGCGGGTGTTCCACCTGGTTCACCGCATTGATAACATGGAGGTTGTTGCCGAAAATCTGATAAGTGTGGTTGGAGAAATATTTCTGGTTGGAATCGATAAACTCAAGCAGAGCCAGAAGCGAGGCGAAATCGGAATGGACCGGGTTCACCGCGTTGAACGGAGCCTTGAAAGATATCCCCAGGTCCGGAATGATGAAAGTCACCACCGCAGTCCGTTCGTCAGAACTGTCAGAGGGCAGCTCATACGATCCAAAGAAGCACTCCATTCCTGAACCTTACGCAACTTCTGTGCCCTGCTTCATTGCAAAGCTATGTCGTTGTAACTCATAGAAGTGAGTTGTGTCAACGGGCGTTCAGGTGTCTTTTCGATGCATCAATCTGCACAGTCTCTACACATTAGCGGCAGGTTGCGCTCACCCGGGTCATTCATTAAACAGATTTCATAACCCTGAATAATCAGTTATCTTCGGGTAAGCTTTGAAAGCAATGAGGAATAGAATATGTTCTGTCCCAACTGCCGTTATGAATATCAGGAGACTGTTACTGTCTGCCCGGACTGCAACGAAAAACTGGTAAAAGAGCTATCGGAACCTGAAGAAGATACCGGGGTCGTACATAAGGACTGGATACAGCTTGCACGGCTGACCTCGCATGAATATGCCGAGATGATCAGGGAAGCTCTTCATACCAACGAAATCCCGGCAGTGATTTTATCCGGTGGCGGGTATTTCGGACAGACCGGACAGATGGGACCCGGCTCGGCGCGACCAATCGGAGGAGGCTTTTCGCTTTTGGTCCCGCGTGAGTTTGTCATGCAGGCCGATCAGATTGCCGGATCGATCCTCGGTGAAACCTGGGAGCAGGCCAAACTGGTCGATATCGATCCACGATAAATAAGACCTTAATATACCCGCATCCTCCATTTTTTACGTTACATTCTTCACAAACTTGACTTAAATCAAGTGATCGAATTATACTGATTCCGACTATTGGCATGAGAAGATAAAGCTGAGAACCAACTGTATAATTGGAGTGTCACATGTACAAAATTGTCACAGTGATCTTGATGTGTGGCTGGCTGATCTCATCGGCAGCGGCTCAGGACTGCGTCGGGTGCCACCAGAAAAAAACGCCGATGATCGTCAATGACTGGCAGATCAGCAAACATTCGGAGAATGATGTCTCGTGCGAAACCTGCCACGGTGACGGGCATACTTCGGAGGCTGATGTCAACAAGGTGGAAATTCCGACTCCGGCCACCTGTGAGCAGTGTCATGACACGCAGGTTGCCCAGTTCAGCAAGGGGAAACATGCCGCCGCATGGGCTGCTTACAAGGCGATGCCTACCACGCACCAGCTCCCGATGGCTCTTGCCGACGGAATGAAAGGATGTGGCGGCTGCCACAAGATCGGATTGAAAAGTGAGGATGAGATCGCCGACCTGAAAGCGCACGGAAGCGGCTTCGGGGTCGCCTCGTGTGATGCCTGTCACACTCGTCACACTTTTTCCGTTGAAGAAGCGCGCCAGCCGCAGGCCTGCCAGACCTGTCACATGGGCTTCGATCATCCGCAGTGGGAGATGTACTCTTCATCCAAGCACGGTGTGCGTTACATGATGAAGCAGAACGGCATTCTTCCGGAGTCGGCCGCCGCGCCCACCTGTCAGGCCTGTCACATGCCGGACGGCAACCACGAAGTGCGCACGCCGTGGGGTTTCCTCGCGGTGAGACTGCCGTTGCCCGAAGATCCCCAGTGGAAAGCCGACCAGATTACTATTCTGCAGGCGTTAGGGGTTCTTGATATGGAAGGCAACCCTACCGGTCGACTCGATGTGGTCAAAGCGGCCGATGTGGCTCGCCTGGACCAGGCCTCTTTCGACGCCGAGCGGGCCAAACTCTTAGCTGTTTGCAGCGACTGCCACTC